>NZ_QSQW01000005.1:0-52081 GCF_003437565.1 Collinsella sp. TF10-11AT | reverse complement strand
CAGCTCCCGTGGCAGGTCGACCCCCCCCGCCTACGGAATCGGAACTATATGTCACCGGAACCCCAAGAGGCTCCGTCGCTTCATACGAGAAGCTAGCCTAGCACTGCTCGAGCGCCTGCTCAAGGTCGGCAATCAGATCGGCCGTGTCCTCGAGGCCGCACGACAGGCGCACCATGTCGGCGGAGATGCCGCAGGCGATGAGCTCCTCATCGTTCATCTGACGGTGCGTGGCGTTAGCGGGATGCAGGCAGCAGGTGCGAGCATCGGCCACATGCGTGGCGATCTGGGCGAGTTTAAGGCTCTTCATAAAGGTCTCGGCCGCCGCGCGACCACCGTTAAAGCCAAAGCTCACGACGCCGCAGGTACCGTTGGGCATGTACTTCTGAGCCAGGTCATAGTACTTATCGCCCTCCAGGCCCGGATAGCTCACAAAGCGCACCTTGGGATGGCTCTGCAGGAACTTAGCAACGGCCAGGCCGTTCTCACAATGACGCGGCATACGCACATGCAGGCTCTCGAGCGAGCTATTCAGGAAAAACGCCGCCTGCGGGTTCTGCATGGGGCCGAGGTCGCGCATGAGCTGAGCGGTTGCCTTGGTAATGAAGGCACCCTCGCGACCGAACTTCTCGGCATAGGTCACGCCGTGATAGCTCTCGTCGGGCGTGGTGAGACCCGGGAACTTGTCTGCATGGGCCATCCAGTCAAACTGGCCGTGGTCAACGATCACGCCGCCCAGGTAGGCCGCATGCCCATCCATGTACTTGGTGGTAGAGTGCGTGACGATGTCGGCGCCCCACTCAAAGGGACGGCACATCACGGGCGTCGGGAAGGTGTTGTCGACCATCAGCGGCACGCCGTGGTCATGCGCGGCCTTGGCAAAGCGCTCAATATCGAGCACGGCAAGGGCGGGGTTGGCAATCGTCTCGCCAAAGACGAGCTTGGTATTGGGCTCAAAGGCTGCCTCCAGCTCCTCATCGGTGCAGTCGGGGGCGACAAACGTGCAAGTCACGCCCATGCGGCCCATGGTGTGGGCGAGCAGGTTATACGTACCGCCGTAGATAGCAGAGCTCGCGACCACGTGATCACCGGCACCGGCCACGTTAAAGATCGCGAGGAAGTTCGCGGCCATGCCCGAACTCGTGAGCATCGCAGCGGTGCCGCCCTCCATCTCGCAGATCTTGGCGGCGACCAGATCGCACGTGGGATTCTGCAGACGGCTGTAGAAGTAGCCCGACTCCTCCAGGTCAAACAGCTTGCCCATGTGCTCGGACGTGTCGTATTTCCACGTGGTGGACTGGTAGATGGGCACCTGGCGCGGCTCCGCATCGCCCGGATGATAGCCGCCCTGAACGCACGTGGTACCGATAGTCTGCTCGCACATATCCAACTCCCTTACTTGGGTTTTGTTTTATTCGGTTCACAATACCGCTACCCCGCACCCCTCTCAACCCATCCCGCCGATAGGTTATGGGACAAATTAATCAGGTTTATTTGTCCCAAATCTTAAGAAAGTGTTCGATGGCGAAAAACAATGAGATATGCACTGCGGTCTCGATAAGCGAATGCGCCAGCAAGGGTACCATAGGCGGGTACACCGCAATCAAGGAGACACCGATGAAGCAGATTGATACCACTCAGCTCAACACTGCCACCTGCCAGGCTCAGGCTGCCGAATACCACGCCCGCAGCTTTAACTGCGCGCAGGCCGTCGCCTGCACGCTCGCGCCCGCCGTCGGGCTCGACCCCCAGGTCGCCTTTACCCTCACCGAGGGCTTTGGCGCCGGCATGGGCGGCATGACCGAAACTTGCGGCGCCATCTCGGGCGCCGTGGCCATCATGGGCTTTGTAATGAGCGATGGCATGGAAAACCCCAAGACCAAGGGCCAGACCTACAAACTGTCGCGCGAGATCGCCAAACGTTTTGGCGAGAAGAACACGACGACCGTCTGCGGCACGCTCAAGGGCGTCGGATCGGATAAGGGTCCGCTCCGCAGCTGCCCCGGTTGCATCGACGATGCCGTCGAAATCGCCTGCGATGTACTAAAGCAGCTCGCCGAGTAAACGGCAGCGACATAAAACGACAGCCGGCGCGCTTGGGATTCATCCAAATGCACGCCGGCCGTCGTCGTTAGAACTCAGCAAACTCGGGAGCGCTGACCTCAATCTCCTCGCGCCCCGCCATAAGCTCGCGCATCTTAGCGCAAAACGGCTCTTGCTCCCCCGCTTTAAACACCAAGTGAAGTGTCACAGCATCCGCGTAATCGGTATCCGAAACCTTGGCACCCGAATCCTGCGCCAAGCGAAGCACCTGCTCATACTGTGGATAGGCCACATGCACATCAACCGGCACGACGCTCGTCATCTCGACGATCTGCCCGGCCTCCTGAGCCGCGGCCACCGCCGCCTGCGTCGCCGCGGTATAGGCGCGCACCAAACCACCAGGCCCCAACAGCGTGCCACCAAAATAGCGTGTCACTACGCAGCAAACATTTTTGAGCCCCGCACCGCGCAGCACCTCGAGCGTCGGCATACCACTCGTGCGGCTCGGTTCACCATCATCGCTCTGGCGCTCGCGTCCATCGACCAAAATCCACGCGGGAACATTGTGTCGAGCGTCATAATGACGCTTGCGAACCATCTCGATAAAGGCATTCGCCTCGTCCTCGGACTCAATATGGACCAGCTGGGCAATAAACCGGCTCTTGCGGTCCACAAACTCGCCCGAAACCTCAATATTCGATTGCAGAGTAAAATAGCTGTCCAACAAAGCCCCTCAACAAAATAAAGCGCAGCAACAAACAGCCTCAATAATACGATAACCCTAGTAAAAAGAATGGCAACGCCGATGATTCCGTCAACGAAAGCGAGAACCCGTCAGCGCGAGCAAGGTGCCTTGAAAGCCGAGGGCATTGACCTTATGGTCATGCCCGAAGGTTTGAAAGGCAGATTGCCGCGCTGACGGGTTCGCAGCGTCAACAAAGTGCCGAGTGGGCCGATAAGCCGGGTTCTGTCGTGAACGGTCATTTATCTTGTCTGCACGTTACCGTGCAGCTCCACGCACGCTACCCGAACGCGGACCGGGCCGGCCCATAGCGTTCCTATTCGCGCTTGCTCCGGATGGGGCTTGCCAAGCCGCCGTGTTGCCACGACGCTGGTGGTCTCTTACACCACCGTTTCAGCTTTTCCCTTTACGCCTTGCGACGCAGGTGGGAGTCTTCTTTTCTGCGGCGCTTTCCGTCGGATCACTCCGCCCGGCCGTTAGCCGGCATCCCGCCCTCTGGAGCCCGGACTTTCCTCACGCGTACCGCAAGCAGTACATCGCGCGACCGTCTGGCCCACTCAGCAGTGCAAGAGTGTAGCACACCGCCGCCACAGGCAACGGCACAACACAAGCGCTCGACACGATAAACCAAGAAGCGCCCATGCGCTACAATAATCCCGTCGATGGGCAACGTTGTCAGTCGAGACGCGACCGCGCTCCGCACCCCTCCGTCTACTCGGTGCGTTCCCGCCTCCTCCCCGAGGCGGGATGTCGGCTTTTTCATGCACCGACAATTCAATAGCCTGTGGACAGCCCGGCAGCATTGCGCATCTCGGTGCCAAATGCAAAAAGGGACCCGTCCATTACGGACGGATCCCTTAAAACAAGTGATCGTCAAACCGATTTACTCGGCGTCAGTCTCCTCGTCCTTCTTCTCGGAAGGCAGCGGGGTAACCTCGATCTCGACGCCCAGAGTCTCAGCAGCGGACTTCATGGACAGGGAGATACGACGACGGTCGAGGTCGATCTCCATGACCTTGACCTGAACCTTGTCGCCCACGTGGGTGACCTGAGAAGGCTGATCGACGTGCTTGT
This sequence comes from Collinsella sp. TF10-11AT, assembly GCF_003437565.1. Taxonomy (NCBI): domain Bacteria; kingdom Bacillati; phylum Actinomycetota; class Coriobacteriia; order Coriobacteriales; family Coriobacteriaceae; genus Collinsella; species Collinsella sp. TF10-11AT. The sequence goes on along the minus strand of NZ_QSQW01000005.1, from coordinate 48,225 downwards.
TGGCCATCTCGGAGATGTGCACCAGGCCCTCGATGCCCTCGCCCAGATCGACGAAAGCGCCGAACGGGACAAGCTTGGTCACAGTGCCCTCGACGATAGCGCCGACGGGATACTTCTTGACCAGTGCGCGCCACGGATCCTCGGTGGTCTGCTTGAGACCCAGGGAGATGCGCTCGCGGTTGAGATCGACGTCGAGAACCTCGACCTCGACCTCCTGGCCGACCTTGACAACCTCGGAAGGATGGTTGACGTGGTTCCAGGAGAGCTCGGAGATGTGGATGAGGCCGTCGATACCGCCGAGGTCGACGAAGGCGCCGAAGTCGACGATGGAGGAAACGGTGCCCTGGAGACGCATGCCAGACTTGAGCTTGGACAGGATCTCGGAGCGCTCGGCCTTACGGGACTCCTCGAGCACGACGCGACGGGAGAGGACAACGTTGTTGCGGTTGCGGTCCATCTCGATGACGCGGGCCTCGATGCGGGTGCCCATGTAGGAGGTGAGGTCCTTGACGCGACGGAGGTCGACGAGGGAAGCGGGCAGGAAGCCACGCAGGCCGATGTCGAGGATCAGGCCGCCCTTGACAACCTCGATAACCTCGCCCTCGACGTTCTCGCCGGAGTTGAACTTCTCCTCGATGCGGTTCCAAGCACGCTCGTACTCGGCACGCTTCTTGGACAGGACCAGACGACCGTCCTTGTCCTCCTTCTGGAGAACCAGAGCCTCGATGGGATCACCGAGTGCAACGATGTCTGCAGGGTTAGCGTCCTTGCGGATGGACAGCTCGCGGACCGGGATAACGCCCTCGGACTTGAATCCGATGTCAACGAGCACCTCGTCATGCTCGATCTTAACGACAGTGCCGTTAACGAGATCGCCCTCATCAAAGTCGGTAATCGTACCGTCGATGAGGTTGTTCATCTCCTCCTCGTTGACATCGTCAAGAGAGAAAATGGACGAGTTCTGAATCTCACTCAAAGGTGGACCCCTTTCGAACTACGGGGCCCCGATTGCTAGGACCTACAGAAGGGTGCGACAAGCACACAACGTTTAGGAACACTCGGGAGCCGACAGATACTAATGTGACGCTTATGCAATCACGTTCGTATAGGTTACGGGGAAATGAGTTCGATTTCAAGCGTGAACTGCCATTTTTTACTCGTATGGAGACTTTTTCGCAATCTTGTGAACGACTGTCTCCACAAGCTGACGATAAGCAGTTGGGCATACGGCTTTGGAGTAAAGTATCCCAAGCCAACGATTCTGGAACGATTTTTCGAGAAAGGTGCCCGCGTGCTCAAAGCAGTCGTTTTCGATATGGACGAAACGCTTCTTAGCATCAACCTCAACGCGTTCATCCTTCGATATTTTAAGGATGTCTCTTCGATGCTCGCGGATATCGGGCGCCGCAGCCGCGGTGGCACGATGGCACGCCTCGGCACCATCCTGGTCGACCTCAACGCCAATCGCCGCAGCAGCACGGACAATCGCACCAATCTTGAGTTTTACCAAGAAGAGGTCGAGCGCCGATGCGGCATTTGCCTCTCGGACCCACTTATCTACGAGGCGTTTACCTACTACGACCGCGAAGTTCTTCCGTACAAGAATGACGAACTCATCAACGCCCATGCCATGCCGGGCGCACACGCCGCGCTTCAGACCGTACAGGACGCAGGGCTGCGCTGCGCGCTCTTTACCAACCCCAGCTTTCCGCAGGGGGCCATCGAGTGCCGCATGGGTTGGGGCGACCTGGCCGACGCCCCCTTTGAGCTCGTCACGCACATGGGAAACGCCACCCGCTGCAAGCCTGATGCCACCTACTATCTAGAGCAGCTTCAGGTGATGGGACTCGAACCGCACGAGGTCCTTATGGTGGGCAACGATCCCAAACGCGACTTCCCTAGTCCCGCCTGCGGCATTCAGACTGCCTATGTAGGCCAGGGCAAGCCCAACCGAGTCACCTGGCGCGGAACCATGGAAGGCTTCGCCCGCGACTTTAACGCCGTAGTAGAAGCCTTCTACGAACACCAAGTAGCCGACGAACTGTCCTAGCACACTTGGGTTTTGCCGATCATGATGTTGAGGATCTCGACATCGGTATCTTTCATGCCCACACGGCCTACGTAGCCCATACTGGCGATTGTCTGCTCAACGGTATCTTGGATCAGGCCCTCGCCGGCGCGGAAGCCGCGACCCTGCATGGCCATATCATGGCCCAGAATCGCTGCATCGACGGCAGCCGAGATCTTGGCGGCACAGCTCGCCTTGGCGCCGTCGCACACGATGCCGCCCACGTTACCGAGCGTATTCGAGACCGTCGCGCCAATCTGCTCGCGCGTGCCACCGCACAGCCAGGTAATCGCAGCGCCGGCGCCGCACGCGGCGCAAATAGCACCGCAAAACGCCGAAAGCGCACCAATATAGCTCTTGATATGCACGGCGATAAGATCGGACAGCATCACGGCGCGCACCAGACGCTCGTGGTCGCAACGCAGGTACTCGGCATACTCCATGACGGGCAATGCGCAGGTAATGCCTTGATTGCCCGAGCCGCACACAATGGCGACCGGCAGCGCGCAACCGTTCATGCGGGCGTCGGACCCGGCGGCCGCACGGGCACGGGCACGGCAGGCGACGTCATCGGCACGAGCACCTAGCAGCGTACGACCCACCTCGGCGCCCCAAGCGTGCGCAAGGCCCTCGGCACTGATTGCGCCATTCAGCTCAATCTGACGCTCAACGGCAGCGCGGGCGCCCTCAATGTCACCGTCCTCGATAAAGTCGATGATGGAATCAATGGACATGGGCGTATCGGCGTTATCTGCCGCACGCTCGGCCACCACGCGCTCGGCGCAGGCGGCGCACTCCCCCGCCGACTTGCCGCATACCGGAATACCATCGAGCGTATGGCACGTGACATTAGTGTGGTGATCGGTAATCTCGACGACCGCGGTATGGCCCCCGGCCGTCGCAGTCACCTTGATGTAGAGGTTGGGCACACCCTCGACAAGCGACACATCGCAGTAGCCAGCGTCGGCGAGGAGCTCGGCCACACGAGCGCGGTCTTCATCGTTAACGCTCTCGAGCACCTCGAGCGCGCTCTTGGCGTCACCGCCCACGGCGCCCAGCACGGCCGCGGCCTCAATACCGTGCATACCGCCCGAGTTGGGCACGGTCACGCTCTTAACGTTCTTGATTATGTTACCCGAGCAGGCAACATCCATATGATCGGGTTCGCAACCGAGCGTCTGGCTCGCCAGCGCCGCTGCATAGGCAACGGCAATGGGCTCGGTGCAGCCGAGTGCACAGACAAGCTCGCGGTTCAAAACATCGCAAAACGCGGCATCACGGATGGAATCGGTAGGCATAGGTATCTCCTGCTTGCATAACGGGCTGGACTCTCAAAAAAGTTAGCTCCTTTATTTGATAACAATGCATCAAAAACCGCAACCACGGTTCCGGCGGACGGCGCTCAAGCACAAACTGGCGGCATTCATTCATGAAAAGCAGGTCTTGTTGCATGCTAAAGCGTTTGACCAAAAAACGCCCGAGCGTTTACACAAAAGTCGCGCTATCATGCAGTCGAACGCGGTAAAACCTTTAGCAATTCCGCCGCACGGACCAGAGAGGAACCACTCATGAAGATCGGTATCGGTAACGACCACGCCGCCGTCGAGCTCAAGAACATCATTTCCGAGCACCTGAAGGAGCGCGGCTGCGAGGTCGTGAACTATGGCACCGACACCTCCGAGAGCTTCGACTACCCCATCGCCGGTTACAAGGTGGGCAAGGCCGTGGCCAACGGTGACGTCGACCTGGGTATCTTGATCTGCGGTACCGGCGTCGGGATTAGCCTGGCTGCCAACAAGGTCGAGGGCGTACGCGCCGTCGTGTGCTCCGAGCCCTTCAGCGCCAAGCTCTCCCGTATGCACAACAACACCAACGTGCTGGCCTTTGGCGCCCGCGTCGTGGGCTCCGAGCTCGCCAAGATGATTGTCGACGAATGGCTCGACGCCGAGTTTGAGGGCGGCCGCCACGAGCGTCGCGTCAATCTCCTCAACGAGATCGACCAGACCCGCGGACTAAAGATTGTCGACGAGGCCTAAAGACTTACAAAGCCATACGCTAGCGCCAGCCCCCGCCCGGAAGAAACATCCGGACGGGGCTCTTTAGTAGTTTTCTATGCGTTTACCAAAAATCTACCGGAATAAAAGGGCGCCGCGGTTGGAATTCCGCGGCGCCCAAGCCACACGCTAACAGCTTTAAGGAGTCAAAGCTGGTTTAGCCAAAGAAGCGCTTGATCTCGATCTCGGCGTTCTCCAGGCAGTCGGAGCCGTGGATCACGTTGGCGTTGACATCGACAGCGAAGTCGCCGCGAATGGTGCCGGGCGCAGCATCAAGCGGGTTGGTAGCGCCCATAAGGGTGCGCATCTTGGAAACAGCGGAGAGACCGGAAACGACCATCTTGACGACCGGACCGCTCGTCATAAAGTCGCAGAGACCGCCAAAGAAGGGCTTGTCGGCCAGATGGGCGTAGTGCTCCTCGACGGTAGCGCGCTCGAGCGTGGTCATCTCCATGCGCTCGATGACAAGGCCGCTACGCTCAATACGAGCAACGATCTCGCCGATCTTGCGATCGCGCACCGCGTCGGGCTTAATCATGATGAAGGTCTTCTCGATAGCCATAAGGTAGCCTTTCAAGTAGGTTCGCGCGTGCCCAAGTCCCATTCCGGCACCCGCCTGGACTGCATCGTAACAGAGTTTTAGCTGCAGTTAAACAAAAAGCTGTTTATTGAAACGCTGCAATTTATTAAAGCGCTCCATATATGTCACTTCTGTTTCGAAGCCCGATTAGAGTACCATCCGACCGCTCATCAACCACATGGAACAGAGCGGGCGGTCGGTTGCCACCCGCGAACGTACCCCCTTCACAACCTGCCCAAAGGTCCTACAGAAGTTCTCGACAAGCCCCTCCCCCATAGCAGCAAAATAGGGGCGCCCGCATCAGCAGACGCCCGTAAAGCTAAAACGATTTATCAATAAATGGACAATACGTCTTCAGCCAAACCTCTACTTTGCCCCGTGGCCCATCTCGACGACCTTGGATAACGAGCCAAACACACCCTCATCGGCCGCGAGCTGCGCCTCGGCGCTTCCCAACTGCACGGCAACGGCAGCAGGGGCGGTACCACCCTCGGTCGTGCGCGCGGCGACAATCGACGGGATGTCGAGTGCCTCGGTAATGTCGCGCTCAAAGAGCGGACTTGCCTCCTGAAACACCTCAAACGGCAGGTCCTCAAGATTGCAGCCGCGCTTCTCACACATCAGGACAAGATGACCCACCACGGCATGTGCCTCGCGGAACGGCAGGCCGCGCTTTGCCAGGTAATCGGCAACATCAGTGGCTGCCAAGTGGCCCACACCACACTCGCGCGCCATGGCGTCCTCGTTGACAGTCCAGGTCGAGATCATGCCGGCCATAACCGACAGGCACTGCATGAGCGTGTGAGCGGTATCGAGCGCGCCCTCCTTGTCCTCCTGCAAGTCCTTGTTATAAGCGAGCGGCAGGCCCTTCATGGTCACAAGCAGCTGCACCAGGTTGCCATAGACTCGGCCACTCTTGCCGCGGATAAGCTCGGCAAAGTCGGGGTTCTTCTTCTGCGGCATGATGGACGAGCCGGTGGAATACGAGTCGGAAAGCGTGATAAAGCCGAATTCGGAGCTCGACCACACCACGATCTCCTCGGAAAGACGCGACAGGTGCATGGCCATGACGGAGCCGGCGTAATGCAAATCGAGCAGGAAATCACGGTCGGAAACCGCATCGAGCGAGTTGGGAATCACACCCGCAAAGCCAAGCTCGGCAGCTGTCATCTGGCGATCGAGCGGATAGCTCGTACCGGCAAGAGCGGCAGCACCCAGCGGGCAGTTGTCAGCGGCATCAAAGGCAGCCTTCAGGCGTGTAAAGTCGCGCGCGAACATCCAGGAATACGCCAGCAGATGATGCGACAGCAGCACGGGCTGAGCATGCTGCATGTGCGTGTAGCCCGGCAGAATCACCTTGTCGTACTTCTTGGCCGCATCCACCAGCACATGGCGCAGCTCAAGATTGGCCTCCATGAGTTCCTTGGCCAGCGCCTTGACGCCCAGACGCGTATCGGTCGCCACCTGGTCGTTGCGCGAACGCCCGGTATGCAAGCGCTTACCGGCCTCGCCGATGCGGCGCGTCAGCTCGCTCTCGATGGACATATGAATGTCCTCATCGTTGATATCGAAGGTGAAGTTGCCGGCATCGATATCCTGTTCGATTCCGGTCAGGCCCTCGGCAATCGCCTGCTCGTCCTCGGCACTGATGATGCCCTGGGCCGCCAGCATCTTGGCATGCGCCTTAGAACCGGCGATATCCTGCTTATAGAGATGTTTGTCAACCGGCAGCGACGCGCCAAACTCCTGCGTGACCTCGGCCACTCCCGCCTCAAAACGACCGCCCCAAAGAGCCATGGAACCGTCCCCTTTCTCCAAATACCAAAACAAGCGCCCAAAGCAATGAGCCATGTCGCTAAAGCGATTTTTCAACCGCAAGTTTTACACATTCCCCACCGTGCACGGGGCCATGTAGCTAATATGCAAAGAAGTGACGCACGAGGCACTTGGTGCCCAACGTCTCCCTCCGGATGTTGCCTTGCGAACCATCGATCCAGGCCTTCAGGCTCATAGGAACATCCTCGACCTTTGCAGCATCGAACTCGGGCGCGAGGGCAAGCAAGGCATGCGCGATAGCGTTGAACATAATGGATACTCCTCATATATATAGGCACAGAGCCGCCAAATTGATAGAAGGAGCCCCGCTGGACAACCCCGGCGGGGCTCGGACTCAGCCGTAGACGCGGCATCATTTATGCGGGCGGAACGTAGGGGCCACCGATGTTAAGAAGTGTCAGCAAGCATAACGAAAGGTAGGGACCCCGTGCGCCCGTTATGTATCACGCGGATGGGCCGCGCGGATACCAAGGGAAGGAGGCGCTAGGCCTGGGCGGCAGCGGAGCTGGGACCCTGGACCTTTGCCCACGTCTTGAGCGACAGCGTATCGATCTCGATAAAGCCGGCGCTGGCCTTCTCGTCAAACGTGGTGTCGCGGTCGTAGGTAGCCAGACCGTAGTCATACAGGCTAAACGGGCTCTTGCGACCGACGACATGGCAGTTGCCCTTAAAGAACTTCAGACGGACGGTACCGGTCACGAACTTCTGGGTATCGGCCATAAAGGCATCGAGCGCGTTCTTGAGCGGGCTGTACCACTGGCCGTTGTACACGGCGGTGGCCCAATCCTGCTCGAGCTTGATCTTGGTCTTGAGCAGGTCGCCCTCGACGCAAATGTCCTCAAGTGCCTTGTGGGCGGTGATGAGCGTCAGGGCGCCGGGAACCTCATAGCACTCACGGCTCTTGAGGCCCACCAGACGATCCTCGACCAGGTCGAGACGGCCAAAGCCGTTGTCACCAGAGATCTTGTTGAGGGCGATGACGATCTCGGAGAGCTTCATCTTCTTGCCGTCGACGGCGACGGGCTTGCCGGCCTCAAACTCAATCTCGGTATACGTCGGGGTGTCGGGCGCGTCCTCGGGGTTCTTGGTCATAACCCAGGCGTCATCGAGCGGCTCGTTCCAGGGATCCTCCAGGTGACCGCACTCAATGGCGCGACCCCACAGGTTGTCGTCGATGGAGTAGGGGTTGTCGTTGGCGCCCTCGGGAACCGGCACGTTGTGGGCGTGAGCATAGGCAACCTCATCGGGACGGCACTTCAGATCCCACTCGCGAACCGGGGCGATAACCTTAAGCTCGGGGTCGAGGGCCTTGACGGCAGCCTCAAAACGAACCTGGTCGTTACCCTTGCCGGTGCAGCCGTGGGCGACGTAGGTCGCGCCAAACTCGTGAGCGACCTCGACAAGCTTCTTGGCGAGCAGCGGGCGAGACAGCGCGGAGAGCAGCGGGTACTTGTTCTCGTACATGGAGTTTGCGGCGATGGCCTTAGTCAGGAACTCATCGGAGAACTCGTCGCGCAGGTCGAGCACCTGGCAATCGAGAACGCCCAGGTCAAGCGCCTTCTGCTTCTTGGCATCCAAGCCGGTCTCCTCCTGGCCCACGTTGCCGCAGACGCAAACGACATCGAGATTCTTCTCGTCCTGGAGCCACTTGACACATACGGATGTATCAAGACCACCGGAATATGCGAGAACGACTTTTTCCTTGCTCATGGCTGTTTCCTTTCGCCCTTGGTAGCTAGTTAGAACATCGGTCAGTTGCAAGTCATTTCGAGGTCAAAAAACCGTGCAATATCAGGTTAAATAGCAAAAAGCGGCACAGCATGCCCTAGAAACATGCAGCAATGTCGTGCTAAAACCCAACGACCTCAAAATGACTCTGTTGGGGCATTTAGCCCCATGCGGACAGAGACGATTGTTATCGTCGTCGGGAAATTGCGCGCTGGCGTCGGATGGCATTGTCTGCAGTAGTGATAATCTTTACGAACTGCATCTGCCTCTCCTTTCACCTATCGCCGGGCGCAATTCTAATATCGTAAACGGTACCTTTTCCTCGGTAAGCGGTTGTTTTTCCGTCTCCGTTTTCGATGGTCGCTATATTACGCTAAAGTGCCTGCTGTACAAGCGACAAATTCAAATTTCTGAAAAGTTTTTTCATTACTTTGTGAATGATGATGCAAATATGCGCCAATCCTGCGAAAATACGCCCGACTATCAAGTAGAGGGTCAATCACCCGAAACATTCTGGAAACCGAAAGGCGCGTTTTATGCAGACTTACGAATCAGACGCCAACATCGGCAACATTAAGATTCTCGCTGTCGATATGGACAAGACGTTACTGACCGACGAGCGCGTGCTGCCTCAGGGCCTCGACGAGCGCCTGGACAAGCTCGCCGAGGCTGGCATCGTGTTCTGCCCCGCCAGCGGACGCCCCGCCCCCAAACTCGAGGAGATGTTTGAGGACATCAAGAGCCGCATCGCTTTTTGCCCCGATAACGGCGCGTGCGTTATCTACCGCGGCAACTATATCTATAAGAGCACTATCGACGTGGCGCTGTATCAGCAGGTCTTGAGCCGCGCCTCGGAGGATTCGCGCGCTGTCCCCGTCCTGTGCTGCTTCGACGAGTTCTATGTACTTGCCCGCGATCATCAATACCACGACGAGATCAGCGTCTACTACAACACGATCAACTACGTCGATAGCTTTGAGGGCATTGACATCGAGTCTAACAAGATTTCGATCTTCTTCCCCGCCTACGATGCCGAGCCAGCGTTTCGCGAGGACTACAGCCCGGCATTCTCGGACCGACTCTATGTCACCAATGCTGGCCGCGAGTGGATCGACTTTATGAACCTGGGCGTCGACAAGGGGTCGGGCGTAGCACATCTCTGCGAGCGCCTGGGCATCGATATCGCCGACGCCGCTGCCGTGGGCGATACGTACAACGACATCCCCATGCTGGAGCGCGTCGGGCATAGCTTTATCGTGGACAATGCCGAGGAGCACATGAACGCGCATGCCAAATGGCGCATTCCGAGCAACAACGACGGGGGCGTACTGACGCTCATCGACGCCATCTTGGCGGCTCGTTAACGGGGCTCGTCGGACCCAGCCGGGCGCCAAGATGGCGTCTTGAGTGTCTAGATACTTAGCTGAAATGATTTGAGCAGAGGGGAGCTCCTTGTTGGGAGGGGCTCCCCTCTGTTTTGGTTACTGTGGGACAAATTAATCAGTAGTGTTTGTCCCAAATCTTAAGTATGTGGGGGCTTGCGTCTTGGGCGAGCTTGCCTTACGGAGTGCTTCCCTATTTCGCGTCGGCCCAGGTTATGCCGGTGCTGGCTTCGGCGATCAACGGTACGCGGAGGTCTACGACGTGTTCCATGACGTCGCGGACCATGGTGGTTAGGCGCTCGACTTCGTCGACGGGGCACTCAAAGTCCAGTTCGTCGTGTACCTGCAGGATCATGTGAGCGGCAAAGCCTTCTTCTTCCAGACGGCGGCTCACGCGGGCCATCGCAATCTTGATGATGTCGGCGGCGGTACCCTGCATGGGGTGGTTCATGGCCGTGCGCTCACCAAAGCCGCGGAGCTGCGGGTTTTTGGCCTTGAGCTCAGGAATATGGCGACGGCGGCCGTACATGGTCTCGGCGTAGCCCGTCTGCTTGGCACGTGCCACCACATTGTCGAGGAACGTGCGCACGCCCGGGTAGGCCTCGTAGTAACGGTCGATCATGTCGCGTGCCTCGGCCATCGAGATATGCAGCGACTGCGACAGGCCGTAGGCCTGCTGACCATACACGATGCCAAAGTTCACGGCCTTGGCGCGGCTGCGCAAGTCGGGCGTCACCTCGGACACCGGCACGCCAAACACGCGCGCGGCCGTCTCGGCATGGAAGTCCTCGCCCTCGTTAAAGGCGCGCACCAAGTGCTCGTCACCCGAAAGATGTGCCAGCAGACGCAGCTCGATCTGCGAGTAGTCCACCGCCAAAAAGACGCTTCCCTCGCCTGCCGAAAACGCCGTCTTGACAGTACGCCCCAGCTCCGAGCGAGTCGGAATATTTTGCAGATTGGGGTCGCTCGAAGACAGACGCCCCGTCGCCGTGATGGTCTGGTTGTACGTGGTGTGCACACGGCCGTCACCACGGCGCAGCGGGCCCAGGGTGTCCAGATAGGTGGATTTGATCTTAGACTTCTCACGCCAGTCCAAGATCAGACGCACGATTTCGTGGTCACGCGCAAGGTCGCTCAGCACCTTGGCGTTGGTCGAATAGTAGCCGCGCTTAGTCTTCTTGAGGCCCTTGGTCGGAAGCCCCATCACATCAAAGAGCACATGCGACAGCTGCATGGGACTGCCAATATTAAAGGTCTCATCACCCGCTAGGTCGCGAATGCTGCGCTCGACCTCGGTGATCTGGGTCGCCAGGCCCTCGGACAGATTACGCAGGCGGTCGGGATCCACGAGCATGCCCGCGCGCTCCATCTTGGCAAGCACCGGCACGAGCGGCATCTCGATGCCATCGAACACGTTGGCAGCGTTCTCACGGGCCATGCGGTCGCGCAGCGGCGCCACGAGCGTCAGCGTCAGGGCCGCAGTGCGGGCAGCGGGAACAGGAGCGTGCTCGCCGGCACCCTCCGCGCCGCGCGCCGCAGGCAGCGCCATCTGCAGATAGGTATCAGCCAGATACGCCTCATCAAACTCGGAGCGGTCGGAATCCAGCAGGTAGGCGGCGACCACGGTATCGAAGATGCGCGTGGAATCGACGGCCAGCGGATCCATAAGCTCGGGCTCAGAAGAATCAATGGGCGAAAGCTCATGCAGCAGCGCCTTCATATCCGGGCTCGCCACACGGCCCTCCATAAACAGGCGCGCGAGCACGCCAGCGATCACGCCGCGGACGAAGTTGAAGCCCTCAACCTCAGCCGCCGCACCGCTGTCGCCCTCCTCGAGCGCGAACAGGCCCTTGGACGTCGCCAGCCACAGCGTGCGCGTCAGTCCAAAGAGCGCGCCCTCTTCCTTGTCGTCGTCCACCACGGCGGCGACCCACTCGCCGGCATCAATCGCGCGGGAGACCTCAGCCGCAACGGCGCCAAGCGCGTCGGCATCGCCGGCGGCGGCACGCGAAACGGCAGGCATCTCAAACGCGCTGCCAGCGGCCGCAGCCCCACCCTCGCCGCCAATCAGCGAGAGGAAACGGTTCTGCATGGCCGTGATGCCGAGCGTGCCCAGCGCCGCGGACACCTCGTCGGCAGAAAACGCCGGGAAGGACGTTGCGTCAAAGTCGAGCTCGACGGGCGCATCGGTGCGGATGGTCGCCACCTTACGGCTCAGCAGCGCGTCGTCGATGTGTGCACGCAGGTTCTCGCCCATCTTGCCCTTGACCTCGTCAGCGTGCGCAATGACCTCGTCCAGGCTGCCGTACAGTGCAATGAGCGCACTCGCCTTTTTGGGGCCGATGCCCGGTACGCCGGGAATGTTGTCCGACGTATCGCCCTTCAGACCGTAAAAATCGGGCACGAGCGCCGGCGTAATGCCGTGATACAGGTCGTCTACGCTCTCGGGCGTCATGATCGCCACGTCGGACAGGCCCTTGCGAGTCGAGACCACGTTAACGTGCTCGGTCACAAGCTGATACATGTCACGGTCGCCGGTCACCAGCAGCATGTCACAGCCGGCCTGCTCGCCCAGGCGCGCCATAGTGCCCAGGATGTCATCGCCTTCCCAGCCCTCGGACTGCAGAATCGGCACATTGAGCGCACCGAGCAGCTCCTTGATCATCGGAAACTGCGCATGCAGATCGGGGTCCATGGGCGGGCGTTGCGCCTTATACTGCGGCAGCATCTCCATGCGCACGCGCGGTTTGCCCTTGTCAAACGCCACGACCACACCGTCGGGGTTAAAGGCATCGATCATCTTAAGAAACATGTTCAGAAAGCCAAAGATCGCGTTGGTGGGGCGACCGTCCGGCGCGTTCATGGTGGGCGGCACGGCGTGGAAGGCGCGGTGCATGAGCGAGTTGCCGTCGATAACGGCAAAAGTGCGGCGCTTGTCAGACATATTAAATACCTCGCTTTGGACTGGGCACGGTTTGCTCACTCCAGTTTACACGCTCCCCGCCCCGCGGCCACCGCACATCAAGCTCCCCCGCCACCGTGAGCCCGCGCGTGATACGATGGCTCACGGTACATCAACCAGCACGATCGATCCGAAAGGAGCCTGCGTCATGGAGCGTCCCTGCGCATGGAAAAAGTACACGCCACAGCAAGTCGAGGAGCTCGAGGAGCTTTGCCGCGGCTATAAGCAGTTTTTGAGCGAGAACAAGACCGAGCGCCTGTGCGTCAAGACCGGTATCAAGATGGCCGAGGAGGCGGGATACGTCGACCTGGAGACTGTGATCGCCGAGGGACGCGCGCTCAAGGCCGGCGACAAGGTGTACGCCGCCAATCACGGCAAGGACCTCATGCTCGTCAACCTGGGCACCGCCCCGCTCGAGCAGGGCTTTAACATCCTGGGCGCCCACGTTGACTCGCCGCGCCTGGACCTTAAGCAGAACCCCGCCTTCGAGGCCGGCGACATGGCTTATCTCGACACGCACTACTATGGCGGCGTCAAGAGCTACCACTGGGTCGCTTCCCCGCTCGCGCTCGTAGGCGTCATCTGCAAAAAGGACGGCACCACCGTCGACATCAACATCGGCGACAAGGCCGACGATCCGGTCTTTACCATCTCCGACCTGCTGATCCACCTCTCGAGCGAGCAGATGGCCAAGCCCGCCAAGGACGCCGTCGACGCCGAGATCCTCGACGTGATCGTGGGCGGCCGCCCCGTCAAGTTTGACGAGGACGACAAGGACGCCCCCAAGGAGCCCGTCAAACAGATGTTCCTGGACATCCTCAAGGAACAGTACGACGTCGAGGAGGAGGACTTCCTCTCTGCCGAGATCGAGGTCGTGCCCGCCGGCCCCGCCCGCGACATGGGTCTCGACCGCTCCATGATCTTGGGCTATGGCCACGACGACCGCGTCTGCGCCTACCCCTCCATGCTCGCTCAGATCAACGTGGCAGACGTCGAGCGCACGAGCATCACGCTCATCGTCGACAAGGAGGAGATCGGCTCCGTGGGTGCCACCGGCATGACGAGCCGTTTCTTCGAGAACACCGTCGCCGAAATCATGACGCTCGCCGGCGAGAGCAGCCCGCTGGCCCTGCGCCGCGCACTCGCCCGCAGCCGCATGCTCTCCTCTGACGTGTCCGCCGGCTTTGACCCGGGCTACGCCGGCAAGTTCGAGACCAAGAACGCAGCCTTTATGGGTCGCGGCCTGTGCTTTAACAAATACACGGGCAGCCGCGGCAAGGGCGGCTCCAACGACGCCGACGCCGAGTACGTGGCCCTCATCCGCGACATCATGGACGAGGCGGGCGTTGACTTCCAGACCTGCGAGCTCGGCCGCGTCAACGCGGGCGGCGGCGGCACCATCGCCTACATCATGGCCGAGTACGGCATGAACGTCATCGACTCCGGCGTTGCCGTCCTGTCCATGCACGCCCTGTGGGAGGTCGCTAACAAGGCCGATATCTACGAGGCCTATCGCGGCTACAAGGCCTTCCTCGAGCGCGCCTAACCGACCCTTCATCAATTGCGGTGAAATACGGACTAAACTGGCCCATAAACGGCCAAGACAGACCGTATTCCACCGCAACTTCCTTCTTGGCAGAGGAGAGTCCATGCTGCAGGTCATCATTTCGCCCGCCAAGCAAATGCGCGCGGCCCAAGATGCTTTTGAAGTCCAGGGCATTCCACCCTCTGCGCACGAGACGGCTCGCCTCCACCGCGCATTGCTAGATATCGAGCGGAATGAAGGCAGCGGCGGCCTGCAGGCGCTGTGGAACGTGAGTGACAAACTGCTGGGACCTTGCCTCAACACCCTGCGTGAGTTCCGGCCCATCCTGAATAACGGCGATCTTGACAATCCCGCACTCGCCCGTCACCTCTCCCCTGCCGTCATGTCCTATCACGGCATTCAATACCAGAGCATGGCGCCCGAGGTCATGGATGCCGCACAGCTCGCATGGCTGCAAGACCATCTGTGGATCCTCTCGGGCCTTTACGGATGCGCACGCCCCTTTCATGCCGTTGAACCGTATCGACTGGAGATGGGCGCGAAGCTCGCCGTCGACGATGCCCGAAACCTCTACGCGTTTTGGAGCGACAAGCTCGCGCGGGCTATCGCCCCGGCAGGCTCAAACACCACGATCGTCAACCTCGCCAGCGTAGAGTATGCCAAAGCCGTTCTGCCCCACCTCGCGGGCGACGCCACGGTCGTCACATGCCTCTTTGGCGAAGGCATCCGCAACGGCAAGCCCATCCAGCGCTCGACCGCCAGCAAAAAGGCGCGCGGCGCCATGGTGCGGTGGATGGCAGAAAACAAGCTCGAGGATACAAGCGAACTTACCGCATTCAACATCGGCTATCGTCACATCCCCGAGCTTTCAGACAAAGACTCCCTGGTTTTCATGAACGCGCGGGCACAATAGGCCCACCGTTTCCAAACACCCCGTTACTCCGCCAAGCCATCGGCCTTTGCAATCTCGCTCGTCGAGCCATCTTGATAAGTAATCTTTACGTGCTCGACCTCGGACACCGTAACACCCGCAGGAGGCTCCAGACGCCATTCCGTCAGGGCGATATCCATGGTCGTGGGGACGTCTCCCCGGTCTTTGAGCTGCACCGTCAGCGTTTTAAGCGCCACGTCGTAAGTCACGCGTTCGATTTCTTCACCAGGAATCGACCCACCACTCAACTGCAGCTGCACAAACTCGTCGCGCGGATACCAATAGTCGCCTGGAACGGCGAGCGTATTGGCATTACCGCCAGTACTCCTCACCGTCATAATCGGTAGGCTATCATCAGCCTCGAACTCCCATGCAGCGCCGCCGTGACCGCCAAACGTCCAGATACAAAAGGCAATCACCAGCACGGCAAGCACCGCAAAACCAATCGCGACAAGGCCATGGTGCGCACGGCTTTCCTCGGCCGATACATCCCATTGCGTCTCTCGATATAGATGCTTGTCTTCCATGTTCGCCTCCCCACAGGCACGCTCGTTAGGCCAATCGTACCCATTCGAGCTATACTTGAGCCCATTACATAAACGGGGAGCTTGCAGGACAAGACGGCAGGCTGAGACTGGGCGCGCCCGCCCTGACCCGCAAACCTGATATGGGTAATGCCAACGAAGGGAGCCGTGCCAATGAGCACACAGACCGAGCCCAAGCTCGTCACGCAAATCGACTTCGCCCGCGCCGGGCAGATCACGCCGCAGATGAAGGAAGTCGCCGAGCGCGAGCATCGCGACCCCGAGTACATCCGCGAGCGCGTGGCCGACGGCCGCATCGCCATTCCCGCCAACATCGTGCACATCAAAAAAGGCATGCGCGCCTTTGGTGTCGGCGAGGGCCTGTCTACTAAGGTCAACGTCAACCTGGGCATCTCGGGCGATAAAGCCGATGCCGCCGAGGAATGGAAGAAGGTCAAGATCGCCGAGGACTTTGGCGCCGACGCCATCATGGACCTTTCCAACTCGGGCAAGACGCGCCAGTTCCGCCAGCAGCTCATCGACGAGACGCCGCTCATGGTGGGCACCGTCCCCATGTACGACGCCATCGGCTACATGGAAAAGCCGCTGGTCAAGCTTACCAAGGATGACCTGTTCGAGGTCGTGCGCGCGCACGCCGAGGACGGCGTGGACTTTATGACCATCCACTGCGGCATCAACAAGTCGGTCACCAAGACCTTTAAGGAGACCGGCCGCTTGATGAACATCGTGAGCCGCGGCGGCTCGCTGCTGTTTGGCTGGATGGAGGTCACCGGCAACGAAAACCCCTTCTACGAGTACTTTGACGAGCTGCTCGAGATTTGCCACGAGTACGACGTGACGATTTCGCTCGGCGACTCCTGCCGCCCGGGCTGCCTCTACGACTCCAACGACGCCACCGAGACCGCCGAGATGATCGAGCTGGGCAAGCTGTGCAAGCGCGCTTGGGCCGCCGGCGTCCAAGTCATGGTCGAGGGCCCGGGTCACATGGCGCTCGACGAGATCGCCGCCAACATGAAACTGCAGAAGCGCCTGTGCCACAACGCCCCGTTCTATGTGCTCGGGCCGCTGGTGACCGATATCGGCGTGGGTTACGACCACATCACCGCTGCCATCGGCGGTGCCATCTCCGCCAGCTCCGGTGCCGACTTCCTGTGCTACGTGACGCCGGCCGAGCACCTGTGCCTGCCCAACGCCCAGGACGTGCTCGATGGCCTCATGGCCACTAAGATTGCCGCGCACGCCGCCGATATCGCCAAGAAGGTACCGCACGCCCGCGACATGGACGACAAGATGGGCCAGGCACGCCGCAAGCTCGACTGGGATGCCATGTGGAAGTGTGCTCTCGACCCGGTCACCGGCAAGAAACGCTACGAAGAATCCCCCGCCGCCACCGAGGGCACCTGCACCATGTGCGGCAAGATGTGCGCCGTCCGCACCGTTAACAAGGTGTTCGAAGGCACGACGATCGACCTCGGCATGGAGGACTAACTCGTCACCGGAGCCACAATCGGTAACATGGTGTTCGTCAATTGTTGACGTGTGAACATTTGCTTACATTTGCGTAAAGATTGCATCGCCCGCCCGGGTTCGACATAGAGTCGGCCCGGGCATCTTTATAATGCTGGCTTAAAGACCCATTTGATTCCGACCGAACAAGGGAGCAAACATGGATCGCAGTAAGGTACCTGCCGTCCTGTCCATCGCAGGATCCGATTCCAGCGGTGGCGCCGGCATTCAGGCCGACATCAAGACCATCACGGCGCACCGCCTGTATGCCGAGACGGCCATCACCGCCATCACCGCACAAAACACGCTCGGTGTCACCGCCGTGCAGAATATCTCCCCTGATATCGTCGCTGCGCAGATCGACGCCGTATTTGACGATATCCGCCCCAGCGCCGTCAAGATCGGCATGGTTTCCTCTGCCGAGATTATCGAGGTTATCGCCGACCGCCTGAGCGCCTGGAACGCGACAAACGTGGTCGTCGACCCCGTCATGGTAGCCACCTCGGGCGCACGGCTGATTACCGAAGATGCCGCCGAGGCGCTCACCCGCCGCCTGTTCCCACTAGCAACCGTCATCACGCCCAATATTCCCGAGGCCATGGCCCTGCTTGACTACGAGGTCGACTCCGAGCGCACACAGCAAAATGCTGCCATGCTCCTCACCCGCCGCTTTGGTTGCGCATCCCTCGTTAAGGGTGGGCATCTTGTCAACGAGGCTAACGATGTATTGGCCGAACCCGCGCCACTCGATGACGAGGGCAACCATCTGGGCGATCCGCTCACCACGTGGTTCCGCCACAAGCGCATCGAGACCGACAACACACACGGCACCGGCTGCACGCTTTCGTCCGCCATCGCCTGCGCGCTGGCCCAGGGCATGGATCTTGCCGACGCCGTCAACGGCGGCAAGGCCTACCTAACCGGCGCTCTGGCCGCCGGCCTGAACATGGGCAAAGGCTCCGGCCCCGTCAATCACATGTGGCAATATTAAGATTCGCAGCCCAAAACCGCCGCAAAGGGGACAGGCACCTTTGCGGTGGCTCCCACAAACATCTCGATCTGTAACAGTAACTCGGCAAAATCGACCCTAGATGTTACAGATCAAGACAAACAATCGATATCGACCTAAATAATCTTAATCTGTAACATCTAGCCCGTTTTCGGCCTTGGAACTGTTACAGATCAAGACAAACAAACGAAACAAGCCCCCGCAAGGGGAACTCTGTGGTGGTTTGGGGCCGTGCTACTCACCGAGCATCTCTTGGAGCTTGGCTGCCACGGCATGTCCCAAGCTCTCGTGGCTTTCGGGCATCATATGCAGATAGTCGATATCGCCCGGCTCGGCAAACTCGGCGGCATTCAAAAAGTCGCAGCCAAACTGCTCGGCCACGTGCGCATAGTACTCGCCAAAATGTTCAGATGCCTCGACGGAACGCTCGTCAAAATCGGTCATATATACATCGGCGATCTGCGGCTTGATCTTGATAGGAGCCATCAGCAGGATGCGCGGGCAAGGCGCAGCGTCGGTCCACGGAAACGCGCGGACGGCGCGAATCAGCGCCATGGCGCCACGGGCGATATCGGAAGCTGTCACGTTAAAGACCGTCTTACAGTCGTTGGTGCCCAGCATGATCACAATGGCGTCCAGCGGCTTATGGGCCTCGAGCAGCATCGGAAGCGCGCGAATGCCGTTGAGGTTAGTGTCCAGATGGCACATGTCGTCGCGTACCGTCGTGCGGCCGTTGAGGCCTTCTTCAATTACATGCCAGCCCTCGCCTAAGTCACGTTGGACCACGCCACACCAGCGCACATCCTGCGCATAGCGCACCGCGGTACCGTCGCGCATGCCCGCCGGATCATAGCCATAGGTGTTGCTGTCACCAAAGCACAGAACGTTTTTCATCTTGAGCTCCTCATTCAGTAAAAAGCCGACGGGGGCAACCCCTCCCGTCGGCTTGGCATATCACATCGCGCGCACCGCTTACAGGTACTTGCGCCAGTCATCCTCGTCCTCATCATCCTCGACTGCTGTCTGGGCCTGCTCGGCGGCGCGAGCGGCTGCGGCGCGGGCGGCAACCTGGGCATAGGACTCCTCGTTGCGCTCGGGGAAGTTTGCCAGCACGTGCTCGAACTTGGCAAAGTCCTCATCCCAGCGCGTAGAGGGCACGGCAAAGAAGACCTGCTTGACCTTGAAGTCGCCCGACGCGAGCTCCTTGCGGAAGAGCTCGGCCACGGCCTCGGCATCAAAGCCGTTGTTCTCGCAGCCCCAAGCACCCAGCACGAGCTTCTCGCGACCAAGCTCATCGCAGATGGCAAGGACAAAGCGGATGCGGTCGCGCAGGGCATCCAGCAGAGCATCGTCGCTCACGCGATACTCCTGGCGGGCGCGCCTAACGTTGGGCGCGGCGGCCACGATCACGTCGGCGTATGCATGCACGTGGTTGCGGTCGAAGCGCACCGCAGGCACCACCAGCGCACGGTTGCGGTAGAGCTCGCAGTTGATGTTGCGGCGACGGTTCTCGCCGTACCACTTACGCTGCTTATCGAGAACGTTGTACAGATACGAATCGGCGCACAGCGTGGCCTCCTGGCCCAGATAACCCTGAATATATCCACCGCCCGGATTGGTAAACGAGGCAAAGGCGAGCACGGCCATGTCGCAGAACTGCGCATAGCCGCGACCGTTATCGAGGATTGCCTGCGTGGCGGAGGCATCAAGCACAGTGACCTCGGGCAGGACCGGAGCGGGCTCCTCAGCAGCAGGCGCGGACTCGACTTCGTCGGTCTCCTCTGCGGGCGCAGGTTCAGCCGCAACCTCAGCCTCGGCGGACGCAACCTCAGCCTCGGCGGACGCAACCTCAGCGGACTCAGACTCCTCGGCAACCGGCTCCTCGGCAGCCGCAGCCTTCTGGGCCTTGGCCTTCATCGCCGCGACAAAGCCGGCAGGCATACCGTCGAATTCGCGAACGCCGGCAAGCGAGCGCTCGATATCCTTGGCACACGCCTCGGACACAGTTGCCACGTGACGCTCGGCGGCCTTGGCGCGGGCCTCGCGCTTGGGGTTGGGCTGTCCCGCGCGGTTGGGCCTGCGGTTACGGTTCCTGTTGTCGACGTCTGCCATACGTGGCCACCTTTCCTGTCGCTGCCGCTATCGGCTTTTTCCCATCCATGATACCCCGCCGCGCACAAAAAAGACGGCCCCGCAGGACCGCCTTTCGCATCGTTTTACCGCGTCCGACAAGAAACGCTGCAATCCCCCGCGCTAGTCGCGACGACCGAGGATGTTCAGGATGCGCAGGAACACGTTGATAATGTCCACGAACAGGTTGGACGCCATGAGCACCGCATTGGGCAGCGTGGGTGGCACCGTCGTGGCAACATAGGTGTCGTAACCAATAAAGCCGGCGAACACCACGATCACGATCAGGTCGGTGATGGTCTGCGAGACGCCCATGAACATCAGCACGATCTCAACCAGAATCGTGGCGAGCAGAATGCCAAAACCGATGCCATATACGCGCTGGAAAAACTTGGGGAACGTCACGCCCAAGGCGCCAAAGACAAAGGTGATGGCGGCCGTGGCGATAAAGGCAGTGTTGATGGTGGGCAGGTCGTAGTTGGCAAGGCCAAACGACGCGGTCAGGCCAAAGGTACTCGCAAAGATTACGTAGCCCACAAGGGACAGGCCCACGGACTGCTTGCTGGCGGCAGCTGACATCATGACGATGCCGACAATGGTCAGGATAAACGAGCCAAAAACCAGCGGCAGGGCGGCCCCGCTCATCATCATGCGCGCAAACGACATGGTGCTCGTAAAGTAGGCGCCGGCGCCCATGGCGCAAAAGCCCAAGAAGATCAGGGCAGACATGGCGAGATTGTACGCGCGCGGCGACATCTCCTTGGCGCGGCTTGCGCCGGTCTCGACGGGGCCGTTCTGATAGCCCTGGATATCGTTCATAGCTTCGTCCTTTCAAAAAGCGCCGCGAATGACGGCGCAGCAGATGACAAGATTCCTACCATTGTACCCGAACGCCGTGCGTCCCTACCTACGGCGCTCGCCCTCGAGCGTGCGGTCAAACGCCCAGACCCACCAACGCATCACGTGGGCCTGCGAGCCGTCCGGCCGTTCGCGCGCCTGGTCCTCCAGATACAACTCGGTCGCGTGCCCGCCAAAACGCACCTTATAGGTTGCCGTACGAATGCCGTGAACCGTCAGGCCAAACCCAGTGGTCGAGACAATCTCGTCAATCGTAAAGCAACGACCGTCGACCCAGCAGACGGTGACCGGCACGACCTGTCCGCCCGCGAGGATGCGAGCCACGACGTCCACATACTGCTTGTGCACGCGCCGAGTTTTGCCATCTGTCTGTCGATATTCCATGCCTCCTATTATCGAACGCATGTTTGCATGTTGTAAAGCGAACAGGCTGTGGTTTTGGGGTGTTGGGGCGCGCGCACGTGTCCTCATGGTGTGTTAGCAAAAAGAACACCCACGGTCAACAGGGCTAATATTCATTTTTAGTGCCAAAAAATTCACTGCTCCCATCAGAACTCGGTAAAGAAACCCGCAGGAGGTGATACGATTTATCATGTTTCTGTAACGTGCCTGCAAACTTCGAGAAAGCCCATATATGGACGTAACGTTCTCAACCTTCCTCGGCCAACTTGTGTCGAACCCAGTCCTTGCCGTCACCGTGATCCTCGCGCTCGGCGCCATCTTCGTCAATGGATGGACCGACGCACCCAACGCCATCGCGACCTGCGTCACTACGCGTTGCATGCCCGCCCGCGCCGCTATTCTCATGAGTGCCGCATTCAACTTCCTTGGCGTGCTCATCATGACGCACTTTAACGCGAGCGTCGCCAACACCATCTCCCATATTGTCGACTTTGGAGGAAACAGCACCATGGCGCTCGCCTGTCTGTGCGCGGCGCTGTTCTCCATCGTCGTCTACGGCGCCACAGCGTCGCGTTTTGGCATCCCCACCTCGCAAAGCCACAGCCTTATCGCCGGCCTGACCGGTGCCGCCATCGCCCTCGGCGGTGCGAGCAGCGTCAACGTCCACGAGTGGATGAAGGTCATCTACGGCCTGGCGCTCTCCATCGGTCTGGGCTTTGTCATGGGCTGGGTCCTGTGCAAGCTCGTCTCGATTCTTTTCGCCGCCGCCAACAGGCGACGTGCCAATGTCTTCTTTAAATACGCTCAGATCGCGAGCGCTGCGGCCATGAGCTTTATGCACGGCGCGCAGGATGGACAGAAGTTCATCGGCGTGCTCTTTTTAGGCGTGGCCTTTGCCAGCGGCCAGACGAGCGTCGGCGATGCCGGCATCCCCATCTGGATTATGCTGCTATGCTCGGCCACCATGGGCATCGGCACCAGCGTGGGCGGCGAGCGCATCATCAAGTCCGTTGGCCAGAGCATGGTCAAGCTCGAAAAGTACCAGGGCTTCTCCGCCGACCTGGCGGGCGCCGCGAACCTGCTGCTTGCCACCCTTACCGGCATCCCCGTGTCCTCCACACACATCAAGACCTGCGCCATCATGGGCGTCGGTGCCGTCAAGCGCCTCTCGGCCATCAACTTCGGCGTCGTCAAGGACATGATGTTCACCTGGTTCTTCACCTTCCCCGCCTGCGGACTCATCAGCTTTGTCATGGCCAAGCTGTTCATGATGTTCCTCTAGTCAAACCGAACGTCCATCTGGACCGCAACACTTCGCCCACCCGTCTTCACCTCGAAAGGACCCACCCATGGCAAAGAAACCCGATTCGTTCTACTTTGACAACTACGTCGCCTGCGCCGACCTTGCTGTCCAGGCCGCAGAGTTGCTCATCAAGATTTTCGAGAACTTCGATCCCGCAAAGATTCACGATATGCTCGACAAGATGCATGCGATCGAGCATGCGGCCGACAAGAAGCACCATGAGCTTGAGGACGCCCTGCTCACCGCCTTTATCACCCCGCTTGAGCGCGAGGATCTGGACCTGATGAGCTGCTCGCTCGACACCGTGCTCGACCGTATCGAGGGCGTCGTGCAGCGCGTCTACTTCACCAACATCCAGAGCATCCATCCCGATGCCATCGTGATCGCCCACAAGGTGACCGACGCCTGCCGCGCCATGAAAGACTTGATGGTCGAGCTGCCTAACTACCGCAAGTCCAAAACGCTGCGCGAGCTCGTCATCCAGATCAACACCATCGAGTCCGAGGCCGACGAGCTCTATATCAACGCCATGCGTAACCTGCACGTTAACGGCAAGGACCCGCTCGAGGTCATCGCTTGGCGTGACGTGTACGCCTTCCTGGAGTACTGCGCCGACTGCTGCGAGAATGTGGCCGATGTCGTGGATTCGATTGTCATGAAGAACAGTTAATTGGGGGTACGTGTCCCGGCGGCGAAGGGCCGGCCACGGTTTGCTTTCTCACTCCGGCTGCTTTGCAGAGTCGTTCGAAAGTAAACCGTGGCCGGCCCTTCGCCTTACGTACCACCATTGGGAACTTTGGCTGATAGATTTAGCGCGATGGGGGTTTGGCTGAAGGGACCTTTGGTATCCGTTCGGACACTTTGGCCCTTGATGAGCGTTTGGCTGATTGCTGCTTTGGGTACTCTTTGGGTTACTTTTGGTTTGTTTGATTTTTAATTTTAGGAGGGCTTGTATGTCTTATTTGGATCTGGCTCGTGGTCGGTATTCTTGTCGTTCTTTTGAGGACCGTCCTGTTGAGCAGGCTGTGGTGGATGCCATTGTTGAGGCTGGGCGTATTGCTCCTTCTGCTTGTAATAATCATCCAGCCCGTGTGATGGTGCTGGATACGCCTGAGCTGTTGGAGAAGGCTGCTGCTTGTCAGCCTCGGTTTGCTCGTGATGGGTCTATCTTTGGCGCTCCGCTCATCTTCCTTATTTGCTGCGTTACCGATGATGCTTGGGTACGCCCGTATGACCAGATGAATTCCAGTGAAATCGATACGTCCATCGTGTGTGATCAGATGATGATGGAGGCCACCGAGCAGGGCCTAGGAACGTGCTGGGTATGCCATTTTAAGCCTGAGGTGGCACAGGAGCAGTTCAATCTGCCCAAGGGCGTCTATCCCTATCACATGCTCGTCTGTGGCTATCCCGCCGACCACATCGCCGATCCCGAGCATCGCGAGGCCCGCACTATTCCCCTCTCCAACTTCCTCCTCAAGTAGTTTTTGGACATACCTTAAAATCTACCCTTGACCGCTCACCCGTCGCTGAGTTCTGCGCCACTATGTGCAGGGCTCGGTTTTTTTATGTTACGCACCCCGGCACAGTCATAAAAAAGGACCCGCAAGCTGCGGGTCCTTTCTAGGCACTAAATTGTAGGCCGAATGTTAGTCCAGGTCGTCGGCAGCAAAGTTGTCGATCGGGGCAAAGGGATCGGCCACGGGGACAACCGGGTCAGCGACGGGCAGCGGCTCAGCGGGAACAGTCACCGCAGGAGAAGCGGCAGAACCGACCGGCGTGGAGGCCATGAGGTCGGCCGGGAAGGAGTTCTGGGCATCGTCCATGAAGTGCTGGATGAGCTTGAGGTACTCGGCCTTGAACTCCTCGCGGGAAGCCTTGAGACGATCGATTTCCTCGAGCTCGGCCTGCTTCTCGGTCAGAGCCTGGCGGATAACCTCGCGGGCCTTAGCGTCAGCCTCGTTGCGGATACGCTCAGCGTTCTCGTTGGCATCGTTGACGATGGTCTCAGCGGTCTGCTGGGCAGCGATCAGGGCAGCGGAAATCTGGCGCTCCTGAGCGGAGAAGTCAGGGGCGGGAGCAGCCACGGGGGCGGCAGGAACGGCTTGGGCGGTGGCATCCTGAGCCTGGGCAAGCTGAGCCTGCGCATCGGCAAGCTGCTGCTCGGTAGCAGTCAGGCGACCCTTAAGGTCGACGATCTTAGCGAGCATAGCGTCAACCTCGGAGGACAGCGTCTCCAAGAAGACGTCGACCTCGGCGGGATCGTAGCCACGCTTGGCCTCAGAGAAAGTCTGAGCCTGGATGTCTGCAGGGGTAATAGCCATAACAAGTCTCCTTTTTCATCGCCTCGGCGCTACACGCCCGACGTAAGTTACTAAGTCAGTTCTATACGAGTATACCTATAAGAAGCTGCAGAACCAGCCTCTGCACCAACTGCAACGCAATAATCGCAACGACCGGCGAAAAATCGATACCGCCCATCGGCGGGATGAAACGACGGAACAGGTTGAGCCACGGACCGCACACGCTATCGAGCACCGCAGCAATATCCTGAAGCAAACCACCCTGCTTCATGGGAATCCACGTCATAAAGCAGTAGACGACAATGAGCGTGGAATAGAAGTTGAACAGCGTGTTGACCAGCTGGACGATAGTGTAGATGTTGATGGGAATCTCCTCGTCTTGTCTTTACTTAAGGTAGCCGTCGGCACGAAGCTTCTTGAGATCGGAATCTTTGACCTCGCAACCGGCGGGCAGCACCATGAACACGCGGTCGCCCACCTCCTTGACCGTGGCGCCCAGACCGCAGGCAAAGCCGTAAGAGAAGTCCAAGACGCGCTTGGCAACTTCGGTGCGTACGCCCACAAAAATCAGTGCGACAGGCTGCTTGGTGCGAACGCGGCGCACCACGGTCTCCACGTCGTCATAGCTCTCGGGGCGCAGGACATAGGCCGGCAGCTGCGGCGTGGCGTTGATGATATTGCTCGCATAGGCCGAGGCATCGCTCGGTGCAGGCGCGGGTGCAGCGGCGGCACGGGCGCGGGTGTTCTCGGCGTAGCTCGACGGCGTGTCATAGGCACCAGGACGATAACCGCTCGCAACGCTGTCCTGCGAGCGCGAAGGCGGGTTATACGTCGTGGCATGGCGGGAGTCATCGCCGACCAGCTGACCGGAGCGCGTATACACGGCAACCGACTCAGCTTCACCGCGGCGCGTCTGACCAAGCAGGCCGTTGCTCGGCTCGTCTTGGGTGTAGAAGCCCTCGCCCGAAGCACCGCCGTAGCCGTTGCCCTGATAACTATCGTCATAGCCGTCATCGTAGCCGTAGTCGTCGTCCTGGCCATAACCCTGGTCGTAACCCTGCTGGCCGCCCAGGTGCATCTTATTTTTAATCTCGTCAAGGAAGCCCATGGTTGTGTCCTCTCGCGGTTTAGTGCAGGCGCCCCGATAATCAGTGCGCACTTCAGAGCCTTATTTTACTGCAAACTCCGGGCTAAATACTACCCTGCCCAGGCGAACGAGCGTAGAGCCCTCCTCAAGGGCAGGCTCAAAGTCCTCGCTCATGCCGCAGGAAAGCTCAGGCAGGTTCAAATCGGGATGCGCCGCCTCCAGCTCATCCCTCAGCTCACGAAGCCCCGCAAAGGTGCGGCGTGCCACATCCTTATTCCCCCGGGGCGCCATAGTCATAAGCCCCTGCACGCAAATTCCCTCAAGTTCCGCAAGCTCACCCGCGGCGGCGCGAATCTCATCGGGCGAAAAGCCTCCCTTCGACTCCTCACCACTCACATTGACCTCAATGAGCACACGCTGGGGGCCGGCGAGCTCGCCTGCCTCAATCTTGCGGACAGCACGGCTCGAGATCGCCTGCGCCAGATGCAGCGAACCCACCGAGTGAATCAGCTCGGCTGAGCCCAGCACCGCATTGATCTTATTGGTCTGCAGGTTGCCGATCATATCGAAGCGCACCTCGGGCAGCTCCGGATGCTCCGCCAGACCCGTGAGCTTGCGAACCAGCTCCTGCGGGCGGTTCTCGGCAAAATGGCGATACCCCGCCTGGATGGCGGCAACGGTCTCATCGACACCAACGGTCTTGGACACGGCAATGAGGCTCGCGGCGTCGTGGGGACGGCCTGCGCGATCGAGCGCCGCATAAAAACGTTCCAGAATCTGCTCGCGGCGAGCGCGCATCAAGTCCAAATAGTTATCCATTGCCAATCGCCTCCGCTGACGGCCAAACAAGTAGTCCCATGCTAACGCAAGAGCGCGGCCCCGCATGTGCAAGGCCGCGCTCACTTAGGTATTTACAATCTTTCGACGAACGGGATTACTTACTCCTCGTCGTCCTCGTCATCGTCCTCGTCCTCAAGATGATCGAGCAGGTAGCGAAGTCCCTCGCTGACCTCGTTAACGGGCACCTTGGCAACGTAGCGCGCATCGACGGCGGGCCTCATGATGACGCCCTCGCCCGAAGGCACGCGCATGCTCTCGAGCTCGTCCTCGTCCGTGCGGGCGATATCGCCGGCATTCATGCGCTGACCAGTCAGCAGGAAGGTCAGGCGGCAGGCGGCATCGATGGAAATCGAGGCGATGCGATCGAGGTAGCGCGAAACCATGATGGCGCGGCGCAGGTCGTCATAGTTGCTGTCGTCGTCCATAAAGTCGCCCGTATCCATACGGTTAAAGGTGCGGAAGAACTTCTCGTAGGCGGCGTGCACTGGCTCGTCCTCGACGGCCAAGTTGCAGATGATGGACATGTCGTTGGTGACGAGCGCAGAAAGCGAAGAGCCCAGCACCTGGTAGACGGCCTCAGCCTCGGCCTCGACCGTGCCGACAAGCTCCTTGGGCAGCGAGATGTCGGCCTTGATCATATGACGCGTGGCACGGCAGATCTGACGGACCTTATCGGTCATGCGTTGCAGGTTAAAGTCGACGTAGATGATCGTCTGAAGCAGGCGGAAGTCGGAGGCGACCGGTGACTGCGTGGCAATCAGGTTGTAGCAGACGGCCTCCAGGTTGGCGCAGCGTGCGTCAATCGAAAGCGTGCGCTTCTTGGTCTTGGTGGCGAGCTTGCGGTCGTCGGTCACATAGGCCTTAACGGCATCGTGGAGGGCCAGATCGACGGCCTCGTAGATGCTCAGCATCTCGTGGCGGGCCTCGATGAGCTGACGGGAAAACAGTTTACGCATGGTTCACTCCAATCAGTTGGGTGCGGTCATGCCGCCCGCACAGTGAATACGCACCGGACCAGGTCCGATCGGCTTGGGACTAGTCGCACCGATCAGCCAAAGCGGCCGGTGATATAGTCTTCCGTCCGCGAGTCCACCGGGCTGGTGAAGATCGCGTCGGTTTGACCATACTCGATGAGCGTGGCAGGCTCACCGGCAACTTCCTGCAAGAAGAATGCGGTGTAGTCGCTGATACGAGCTGCCTGCTGCATTGAATGCGTGACGATGATGATCGTCATCTCGGGCGCCAGCTCGGCCATCAAATCCTCGACCTTAGAGACGGACGTGGGGTCGATGGCGGAGCAGGGCTCGTCCATCAGGAGGACATCGGGTTGCACCGCAAGCACGCGCGCGATGCACAGACGCTGCTGCTGACCGCCCGAGAGCGCCAAACCATCCTTGTTGAGCTGATTGGATACCTCTTTCCAGAGGTTGGCGCGCTTGAGCGATTCTTCCACGATGTCATCGAGGTCGCTTTTGCTAGTCACGCCCTGCAGACGAGGGCCAAAGGCGACATTCTCGTAGATGGATTTGGGAAACGGGTTGGGCTGCTGAAAAATCATGCCCACGCGGCGACGGAGGTCGACCGGGTCGACGCCCTCGGCATAGATATCGTTGCCGTCGAGCGTCATGGTGCCCTCGACGCGCGTACCCTCGATCAGGTCATTCATGCGGTTGATGCAGCGCAAAAACGTCGACTTGCCGCAGCCCGAAGGGCCAATGAAGGAGGTGATGGCGTTTTTGGCGATGTTGAGGTCGAGCCCCGTCAGCGCATGAAAGTCACCGTACCAAAAGTTGAAATCCTTGGCCGTAATGGCCGCTTGCTCCAGCGTGGGAGCGGACTGATAAACGGACATGGGACTCCTTAACTAGCGACGCTTGCGCGACAGGAAGCGCGCAAACAGGTTGAAGGCCAGAATGATCACCATCAGCAAGAGCGCGGTGCCGTAGGCTGCGTTCATGTTGATGCCGTCGTTGGCAAGCAGGTACAGGTGAACGGTCATGGGGCGGCCGGAATCGAGCGGCGAGATAGGTAGATTGATGGCCTGGCCCATGGTGTAGAGCACCACGGCGGTCTCGCCAATGGCACGGCCGATGGCAAGGACAATGCCCGTGGCAATACGGCCAAAGGCAGAAGGAAGCACGATCTTGGAGACAACCTGCCACTTGGTGGCGCCCAGGCCATACGCGCCCCAACGGATATAGCGCGGAACGGCGCGAATGGCCTCTTCGGTGGTGCGCATGACGATGGGAAGCATCAAGAGCGCAAGCGCCAGAGCGGCCGAGACCATCGAAAGGCCCAGACCCATAGCCTCGACAAACAAGGCGTAGCCAAACAGGCCCATAACGATGGAGGGCACCGAGGCCAAAGCGTCAGCAGCGTAGCGAATGAGCTCGACGATCTTGCCCTGCTTGGCGTACTCGGCCAGATAGACGGCTGCCAGCACAGCGATCGGCGTGCAGATAAGCATGGCGAGCGCCGTCACATAGACGGTCGAGACGATCGTGGGCCAAATACCGCCCTCGGCGTTGACGCCCTGGGGCCAACCGAAGATAAAGTCGAGCGAGATATGCGGCAGGCCGTTAATGACCACATAGGCAATGATAGCGACCAGCACCAGCGTGGTGATGTAGGCAGCCGCGCGGAATACGCCGAGCATGATCTTGTTGGACAGGTCCTTGTTGATGCGACCCTTCTTGCCGTGGGAAAGGGCACGCTTGATGCGCTCGCGCGACGAGGTCGTATCGACCGTCGTGTCAACGGAATCGGACATAGCCTACCCCCTCTTCTTCTTGGAAACCAGGCGGACGATGCCCACCAGCGTGGCGGAAATGATAAACAGGACCACGCCCATGCCGAACAGCGCCGAGCGATGCAGACCCGAGGAATAGCTCATGTCGAGCGCAATCTGGCTCGTGAGCGTCGAGATGGGGCTCGCAATGCTGTCGGGAATAACCGGGGCGTTACCCACGACCATGAGCACGGCCATGGTCTCGCCGATGGCACGGCCCATACCCAGCACGATGGCATCCACGATACCCAGCTTGGCGGCAGGTAACACGACCTTATAGATAGTCTGCCACTTGGTGGCGCCCATGGCATACGATGCCTCGCGAATGCCCATGGGAATGGAATTGAGAGCATCGATGGTAAGCGTCGTGATGGTGGGCACGATCATAATGGCGAGCACGAACCACGCCGTCAGCGCGCCAAAACCAAGACCGCCGGTCAGTTGTGCGATAAACGGGCGGATGATGATCATGCCAAAGAAGCCATAGATGATAGAAGGGATGCCGGCCAACAGGTCAACGGCAGGGCTGATGAGCTTGCGCACGCGCTTGCTGGCGATCTCGACCAGATACACGGCCGTGCCCACGCCTAGGGGCACACCCATGGCGAGTGCACCGACGGTCACCAGACCCGAGCCGGCAAGCAGCGACACGATGCCGTAGTGACCCTCAGAGGGCGCCCACGTAAAGCTAAAGAAGTCCGCCAGACCGATGTCGGTAAAGACGGGCAGCGCCGAGTACGTGGTAAAGACAAAAATCAGGATGACGGTAACGACCGCCAAGAACGCGCAGGCAAAGAAGATCCACTGCAGCGCCTTCTCCTTGATATAGGTACTGCGCGATACGAGCGCCAGCTCGCGCTTCTTGGGCGTCTGAACATTCCGCTCAGTCTGGGAGTTTTCCTGTGCTTCCATGCTACTCACTCCCCTTCTCGTCGTTGGTGACGGGGATAAAGCCCGCCTCGCGAATCTGCTTGTCCATCTTTTCGGACGTCACATAGTCGATGTAATCCTGCGCCTGCTGCGAAGGCGCACCCTTCACAAAGAAGTAAAGGTCGCGTGAGATGGGATAGCCGCCGCTCGCGACCGTCTTCTCGGACGCCTCAACATGATTGACCGAGACGGCCTTGACCGAGGTCTTGGCGTTGAGGCTATCGACAAAGCCCAGCGAAATGTAGCCAATGGCACCGCGCGAACGAGATACCACGTCGCGCACCTGGCCCGTGCCCGAAAGAACGGCGGAGCGGCGATCGAACGGGGTGCCGTCCATCACGATGGTGCGGAATGCTTCACGCGTGCCAGACGCCTCGTCTCGGTTGATGACCTGAATCTTCAGGTCCTCGCCACCGACCTCTTTCCAATTAGTAATCTTGCCGGCATAGATATCGCGGAGCTGCTCGGTCGAGAGGTTATCGACCGGGTTATCGTCGTTCACGATGACCGCGATACCGTCGTGGGCAATGACGATGGGAGTCAGGCCCAGATCCTGTTCGTCGGCATTGAGTCCACGGGAGGAGCTGGCGATATCGGCCGTGCCAGCGCTGACGGCTTCGATGCCAGCGGAAGAGCCCAAACCGGAAACGAGCACGTCGATGCCGGTCTCCTCCTTAAAGCCCTCTGCCGCAATCTCGGCGATAGGAAGGCAGGTCGTGGAGCCGGCCACGGTAATGGAAGAGGTAGAAGATCCCGAAGAACAGGCGCACAGCGTAAGCGTAAGCACAGCGGCGCTCAGGACCGATACGATCTTTCTCATAGCATCACGCCGATCGCAGCATGGCGCCCACAGGTGCCGTCCTCGTTACGGTAGGAATAAAAGCGGTCGTTCTGACGCACAGTCGAAAGCTGGGTATCCACGATATTATCCGCGTCCACACCGATATCTACCAACGCCTCACGAATGGCGGCAGATAGATCGAGCATGCGAGAAGCGCCCGCATCGATGCACGAAAACTCGGCGGCAAAGCGGTCCATGAGTTCTTGGGATACCTCATATTCGTCAGCCAAGATATGGGGGCCGATATAGGCGGAAACGTCGCTCGCATCGCAGCCGGCAGCATCGCAAAGCGCCTGGCACGCCTTGGCAGAAATACGTGCAATCGTGCCCTTCCAACCGGAGTGCACCACGGCAAATCCGCCAGGGGCCACCAGCACCACGGGAACGCAGTCGGCAAAGCAGAGCAGCACGGGCACGTCATGAGCCGTACAGACGATGGCATCGCAGCCCTCGGCAATCTGCTCGCGAACAGCCTCAAGATCGTCGGCACCGTTCGAAGTCACCGTAACGATATGGTCACCATGTACCTGATTGGGCACGAGCAGATTATGCTCGCACTCAGTGGCGCCCATAGCTTCGAGCGCTCGACGACGATTTTCTTGAACAGCAAAGGGGTCATCGCCTACATGCGAGCCCAGGTTGAGCGAGGAGTACGCATCTTCAGAAACGCCACCGGTGCGCTCGGTAAAGGCAAAGCGGACATCGGATGTCGCGCCCTCCACCAACGTAACTCCATCATGGTCGACACGCGAAACGTTGTCCGCACGTGCTGCCATACTAAAGCCTCCTAATAACACAAGTACCGCGGCGTCGCCGCGCAGTCCGCGTTTATACGGCTGTCATACTTCCTTAAAAGGATACCCGCAGCGGTAGGGACCAAACGTAAAGGGAACGTAAGGAGATTGGAGGCTTTCGTTTACAAACGAGAAACAAAACGGGGTGCATCCAAATGGACACACCCCGTGCAGGTCGTTGAGAAAAACGAACTAGAAGCTACCGCGCTTCAGGAAGTCGGGAAGCTCGAACTGGTCGTTGCCAAAGTTGGGCAGCTCGGTACCACCGACGTTGCGGGTCGGAGCTGCCTGAGCCGGGCTGGCAGCCGGGGCGGTGCGCTGCGGCTCAGCGGAGGCAGCGGCCTTGCTCTGAGACTGCTGAGCAGCAAAGAGCTCATCCTGACGGTTGACGTTGGAGTCGGAGAAGCCCGTAGCGATGACGGTGATACGCACCTGATCGCCCAGGGACTCGTCGACAACGGTACCGAAGATGATGTTGGCCTCGGGGTCGACGGCGTTGGCGACAACGTCGGCGGCGTCGCTGATCTCCTGGATGCCCAGGTCCTTGGAACCGGCGATGGAGAGCAGCACGCGCGTGGCACCATCGATGGAGCTCTCGAGCAGCGGGCTGGAGATGGCCTGCTGGGCAGCGTCGACGGCACGAGTATCCCCAGAAGAGGTACCGATACCCATCATGGCGGTACCGGCCTGCTTCATGATGGTCTTAACATCGGCGAAGTCCAGGTTAATGATACCGGGGACGGTGATGAGGTCGGTGATGCCCTGGGTGCCCTGGGAAAGGACGCCATCGGCAATCGCGAAGGCCTCGAGCATGGTGGTCTTCTTCTCGGCGATGTCGAGCAGCTTATCGTTAGGAATGACGATCATGGTGTCGACGCAATCGGAGAGGGTCTTGATGCCCTCCTCGGCGCTCTTCTTACGCTTGCGGCCCTCGAAGGTGAAGGGCTTGGTCACGACGGCGACGGTCAGTGCGCCGACCTCGTTCATCGCGATATCGGCAACGATGGGAGCAGCGCCGGTACCGGTGCCGCCGCCCTCGCCGCAGGTGATAAACACCATGTCGGCGCCAGCGAGCGCCTCGGCGATGTCGTCGCGGGACTCATCGGCAGCCTTGCGGCCAACCTCGGGATTGGCGCCGGCGCCCAGGCCGCGGGTAAGGTCGGTGCCGATGTGCACCTTGATATCGGCATCAGAGATCGCGAGTGCCTGAGCATCGGTGTTGATGGCAACAAACTCGACGCCGCGGATGCCCTCTTCGATCATTCGATTGACCGCGTTGGTACCGCCGCCGCCGACGCCGACCACCTTAATGACGGCAAGGTAGTTGTTGATCTCTGTCTCGTGCATGTCGGTCCTCCGAACAAAGGTTATAGCCATAGCATGGGTCGACCCCTGCGCACATTAACCTTCAGGTTGAAAGTAAATGCAAAGGTAAACCGTATTATGTTTGCACATTATGAACGTATCAGTCAAATAATTGACCGTGAAAACCAAACAAACCAGATAAACGGCGTGGTATGGCCCCTCAACAAAGCATCAACCAGCGCTACGAGGTCGGAGCATTCCTAAATGTGTAGTTGCCCGGAGAGCGCACATTGATATACGTTACGCCCTCTACCTGCGAAAGCAACTTGGTGACTACGCGTTCCTTCTTGGCGATATCGTCCGAATCGCCCAGCGACACCTCAATGCCGTTATTGAGGTTTGCCGAGATGGCTTCGACCGAAGGCGTGGAAATATCCTTGACTTGTCCCAAGAACTCGCTCGAAAAACCACGCACATAATCCAGGCCGGCCTTAACGGCTTTGGAGTTCACCGCCTGGCCGGAAACCGGAGCGACATCCGCCGAGACATCAGTCAATAACACCGCGCCATAATGCTTGGCGAGCGCCAGCGCGGCATCGATTCCGGTCAAGGTATTTGAGCCCTGCCCTGTCGTGATGACGTTGCCCTGGTCGTCCACTTCGACCGACGTCGACAGCGGGGCGATCCAGGTGTCATCGTCTCCGATAGCCCAGGCAAGGTCGTCGGAGCTGATATACGCAATGGCGATAACTTTACGCTCCGTCGGCGTGATGATAAGCGTATGGGGAAACTGGCGCTGGACATCCACGCCCGAAACCCACGGGTTCTGCTTGAGATCCTCGGTAATCTGGTCGGGATCGACGTTAAAAAGCGACGTTCCCTCGGGCAAGTCGATCAGCTGGATAGCATCGTGCTTCGTCACATGCTCGCTGCCTTGAATCTGAATATCAGTGGCAGTAAACAGTCCAGAGTTGATCACCACGATGGCAACGACGACGAGCACGGCCAAGACGGCCAGAACGCCGCCCACGATTTTGCCTTTGCCTGTAACGACAGAAGCGGCATCTGATGTTTTATTTGCCATCGCTCCAAGTGAAGATAACGGGTTGAAACCTTTTTTACTCGAAGGCTTCTTGGCGGTAGCCGGCACCGATGTCAGCGAGCGCGGTTTCGATGCGCCCAGCGTGAGACCTGGACGCGCCGCTTTAGTTCCCGTCGAGGGCTTGGGAGCTGCCATGGGACGGGCAGGCTTGGCGCCCATAACAGGCTTTGACGTCACCGAGGGACGCGAGGACTTTTTTGCGGCCGGACGATTACCGAGCTGCGAGCCGACGACCGGACGACTGGTCTGTCGAGCATGCCTGACAGACTTAGAGTGCGCGACGGTATTGCGTTGAGGTTTGGCAGGCGCGCCGGAACGCCCTCCGGCGCGGCGGAAGGTGGGTTTCGATGCTCTAGAAGCCGAGGAATTTAACTTCCGGTCTGAGCTCGATGCCATACGCCTCCCTCACCTTTCCGTGCACATGTCTGATAACCGCGGCAACGTCATCGGCCGTGGCAGTTCCGTTATTAACGATAAAATTAGCGTGAACGGGCGAAACTTCCGCGCCGCCAATCGAAAAACCCTTTAATCCACAATCCTCGATAAGCTTGCCCACACTCGCATCGGGCGGGTTGCGAAAGACAGACCCGCAGGATGCGCGACCCATGGGCTGCGTACGCTTGCGCCTTGTAAGGTACCGCTCCATGCGCTCGCGAATGTCGGCCTTGGGCGCCGGTTTAAGCTTGAGCACGCACTCGAGGATGATCTCATTGCGGGGAAGGCTACATTCGCGGTAGCCCCAAGAGATCTCGGACCCCGCATAATGCTTGATACCGGATGCCGGGTCAAACGTTACGACATCCTCAACCAGCGAGCCAATCCACTCGGTCCGCGTGCCGGCATTCATAGATATCGCACCGCCGACCGAACCAGGAATGCCAACGGCAAACTCAAGGCCCGAGAGGCTACGCGACAGGGCATCGTTGACCAGGCGCGCAAACATCACGCCCGCACCGACCGTCAGCGTACAACCGTCATCGGCAACAACCGTGCGCTGGAACTCACGTCCGAGCGAAATGACGGCACCGCGATAACCGCCATCGGCAACCAGCAGATTGGAGCCCTTGCCGATGATGACCCACGGCACCTGCTCGCGATCGAGCACCGCCACGGCGCGGCGGAGGGCATGATAGCTATGGCACGTCACAAAGAGGTCGGCCTTGCCGCCGATACGATAGCTCGTATGACGCGCAAGGCGCTCGTCCTCGATCACATCCGTGTCGATCATGCCCGAGAGCGCCATGACGGCGTTAAACAGACCCATTAGACTTAAGCGTCTTTCTTGGCAGTCAGATACTCAATGAACTCGGGACCGACGGTCGTAACGTCGCCGGCACCCATGGTGAGCAGCAGGTCGCCCTCGCCCACCATCTGCTCGAGCTCCTGATTGAGCTCAAGACGGCTGGAGCAGTACACGACCTCCTTGCCAGGATGCTTGGCGCGCACGGTATCGGCGAGCATCTTAGAGGTGACACCCGGAATGGGCATCTCGCCAGCCGAGAACACATCAATCAGCAGCAGTTTATCGGCATTGGCAAATGCATCGGCAAAGTCCTCGCACAGGGCCTGCAGGCGCGAATAGCGGTGCGGCTGGAACACGACGTCGACGTGCTTGTAACCCAGCGACGAAGCGGCAGCAAGCGTCGCCTTGATCTCGGTGGGGTGATGGCCGTAATCATCGACCACGGTGATGCCATTGATATCGCCCACGTGGGTAAAGCGACGGCGGACGCCCTCAAAGCTCGAGAGCGCCTTGGCGGCGGCGTCGATGTCAAGGCCCAGGACATGGGCGACGGTGAGCACCGCCGTGGCGTTGAGCATGTTGTGGCGACCGGGATTGCTCTTGATCTCCACAGCGCGCTCAGTGCCGTCCTCAAAGCGAACGATAAAGTCACTCTGGATGCCCTTGACATCCGGGTGCATGCAGACGATGTCGTTGCTCTCGGCAAAGCCGTAGGAAAGCACGTGACGGCCCGTCGACTTGGCGAGCTCGACCAGATGCGGGTCCTCACCGCAGACGATGACGGTGCCGTCCTCGCCCACCAGGCTCATGAATTTGGCGAAAGTTGCCTCGATCTCCTCGATACCCGAGTAGTGATCGAGGTGGTCGGCCTCGACGTTGGTCACAATGACTACGTTGGGGTTCAGGAACAGGAAGGAGCTGTCGGACTCGTCGGCCTCGGCGACAAAGTAGTCGCCCGAGCCGTTCTTGCCGTTCGTGTCATAGCCCTCGACGATGCCACCGATCAGGAAGCTCGGATCCAGACCCATGCGGTCGAGCATGGTGGCACACATCGAAGACGTGGTGGTCTTGCCATGCGTGCCGGCAACAGCGACGGTGGTGTAGCCGTGACCCAAAGCAGAGAGCATCTTGGCACGGGGCCACACGGGAATACCAAGCTCGCGAGCGCGCACGAGTTCAGGGTTGGACTCCGGAATAGCGGTGGAGACAACAACCACGTCGGGCTTGACCTCGTCGATCGTGGCGGCCTCATGGCCCACATGCACCTTCACACCAGCGCGGGTAAGCTGGCGGATATAACGTGACGTCTTAAGGTCGGAGCCGGTAACGGCATAACCGCGCTCGTGCAGAACGAGGGCGATGCCGCTCATGCCGGCGCCGCCGATACCGATAAAGTGGGCGCTCTTAAACTCGGGCGCGGAGGTTGCAGTCTGGGAATCAGCCATGTGCTCGTGTACTCCTTGCGTAAACACTGCCTGTAACCCGTTAACTGTACCGCACCTACCGCATCAGCGCGAGGGCGACCGAAGATATCCCGTCTAACTAACGCAAACCCTCTACTGCATCCGCCAGAAGAGCGGCGGCTCTATCCTGAGCCAGACCACGCGCCGCCTGACGCATGGCGTCGCGCGCCGCCGCGTCATCGACCAGGT
This sequence comes from Collinsella sp. TF10-11AT, assembly GCF_003437565.1. Taxonomy (NCBI): domain Bacteria; kingdom Bacillati; phylum Actinomycetota; class Coriobacteriia; order Coriobacteriales; family Coriobacteriaceae; genus Collinsella; species Collinsella sp. TF10-11AT. Next base: position 10,500 of record NZ_QSQW01000005.1, on the reverse strand, counting down.
GCAGCAGCTCATCGGCAAAGGCAGAACCGTCGATATCGGCATCGGCGCAGAGCACGCCGGCCCCGGCGTCGACCAGATAACGGGCATTGGTGGTTTGGTGGTCGGCCGTCGCATGCGGGTACGGCACGAGCACCGAAGGCACGGCGAGCGCAGCGATCTCGGCCACGCTCGATGCTCCCGAACGCGATAGCACCAAATCGGCAGCAGCCAGCATGTCGCCCATGTTGTCGATGTAAGGCTGGACGCGGTAACGCTTCGCCTCCTCGAGCGTCAGCGCCAAAGCGCGCTCGGTCTCCTCAAAGCCGTCGGCACCCGTCGAATGCAACACATAGAGGTTCTTGCGCGAAAGCAGCTCGTTTTTGAGCGAAGCCACGCGCTCGTTGAGGTGCTGGGCGCCGAGTGAACCGCCAAAGACGAGCAGCAGCGTAGCGTCCTCGGGAACGCCAAGTGCCTTGCGGCCGCGAGCGCGATCGCCCTCGATCACCGAGCGACGTACGGGGTTGCCGGTCATGAGCACGTGGTCAGGGTCACCTTCGCGCTCAAAGACCGAGCGCGCTGCCGGCACCGAGATGCACACGCGAGCGGCGTGGGAGTTCATCATCTTGTTGGCCAGGCCCGGAACAGAGTTCTGCTCATGTAGCAGATACGGAACGCCTGCGCCCTTGCACCACCCCAGCAGCGGAACCTCGACATAGGCACCAAAACCGATGGCAGCATCGGGCTTGCCGACCTTTGAGAAATGACTGGCGAGCGCACGCTTGGCCTTGTTGACACGCCACAGCGAGGTCAGCGCCGTCCAGGGACGGGAGCGGTCGAAGCCCGTGACCGTAATGGGCACAAAATCAAACCCAGCCTCGGGGACCAGACGACCCTCGAGCTTGCGCGACTGGCCCACGAACACAACGTGGTGGCCACGGTCATGCAGCTCCTCGGCCAAAGCGAGCGCGGGGTTAATGTGTCCTGCCGTGCCGCCGGCTGCAATAGCAACGGTCATCTTATCGGTCATGGTAGTCCCTTCGTACACGCGGTCCCTGGTCGTCGGTGCGCAAACGCGCCGACGGGTCCGAGTTCAAATCGATTCGATTATATCCGCCGCCCGCGCTGCGAGGGCTGGGGCGCTGCGGACGACCTTGCGGCGCCGTTCGCTGACGCGGACGGGCTGCCGGCTCGGTCGCAGAGCCATCCAGAACGGTAAAGCCGTTACGCGAAGATCGCTCGCCGCGTACGTGGGGCACGCCGGCGGTACTCTCATCCATAACGGCAAAGCTCTCGCGGCGACGGTCGTACTCATCGCGACGGGCGCTCTCGTACGAAACGCGCAGGATCAGACCGGCAAGCATAAGCGACACAATAATCGACGAACCGCCGTAGCTAATAAACGGCAACGGTTTGCCCGTCATGGGAAACACGTTGAGGATGCCCAGCGCATTGATCAAAAACTGCACCGCGAGAATGACCGCGGAGCCAGACGCCATGAGCGCGCCCCGACGATCGGTCGCCTGCTCGGCAATGCGAAACGCCGAGTAGATCAGCATCGCAAACACCAAGAAGAACAGCACGGTTCCGACAAAACCGACTTCCTCGCCAATGATGGCCAGGATGTAGTCATTGTGCGCCTCGGGCAGATACGAGTACTTCATGGTTGAGTTGCCGATGCCACGGCCGAACAGACCGCCCGAGGCAAAGGCCATGATGGCAAGCGTGGCCTGATAGCCGTCACCATACTCGTCGGCCCAAGGGTTCAAGGCAACCTGAATACGCACCATACGGTACGGCTCTGCAACAAGCGCAATCACGATCACGAGAATGCCGAAGATTATCACGCCGATGATAAATTTGGGGTCGAGACCCGCAAACAACGCCATGCACATGAGGGTCAGCAGGATGATCAGGACGGTACCGAAATCGGGCTGGATAAAGATCAGAAAGAGCGGAATGCCCAGGTAGATGCCCATCTTGCGAAGGAATTCGTTGATGTTGCCACCGGGCGAAAAAAAGCGATCAAGCATGATGGCCGAATACGCAATGGCAAATGGCTTTAAAAACTCGGAAGGCTGGAACTGAATGCCGGCGATGTTGAGCCAGCGCGTGGCGCCACGGCTGCCGCTGCCCACCAAGAACACCAGAAACAGTAGCCCTATCATGCCTATGAGGAAGATCCTGAGCACATCCTCCCCAAACCAGCTGTCCGGCAAAACGCGCACGATGGCAATCAGCGCCAGAACACCGACCACGGCAAACGCAGCCTGTCGACCCAGAAAAAACGTCGCTGAGCCATTCTCGTGCAGCGCCTCGACCGAAGACGCCGAGTACACCATCAGCAGGCCAAAACACACCAAGATAAACAGACAGGCCATGAATATCAGACGGGGGCGCATGATGCGGGCGGGAACGCCGGCAATATAGCGTTCGCTAAACGACTGCCCGCCGCGACCGGAACGCGGTGTGCTACGCCGCGAGGAAGCACGGTCCGAGTCGGGCCTCCTCATACCTTGTCGGGGGCTCTCCTCTCTCACCGGCAACCCCTATTCCATTTGCGATTTCGCTGCAGCGGCAAGCTGGGCCACATAGTCCTTAAACACGCGGCCGCGCTCCTCATAGCCCGAGAACTCATCGAACGAAGAGCAGGCAGGAGAAAGTAAGATCACGTCGCCACGGCTCGACAGCGAACGAGCAACGTCCACGGCATCGCGTAGGTCATCCGCCTGGGCGATATCCACATCGCCATCGACATCGGCCTCGTCCATAGCGGCGGTGAAGCGCTCGCGCGCATCGCCAAAGCAGACGACCGAGCGCACGTTATCCATAACAACGCGCGCGAAGTCCGTGAGCGGCGTGCCCTTATCGTGGCCGCCGAGCAGCAAGATCACGTCGTCATCGGGAAATGCCGTCAGCGCCTTCTCGACCGCGTCGGTGTTGGTCGCCTTGGAATCGTTGACGTAGCGCACACCGTCAATCTCGCCGCACGGCTCCACGCGATGCTCGAGCGGCTGGAACGAGGCCAGACCGCGGCGGACACCATCGACATCGGCACCGACGGCCAGAGCAGCCGTGGCGGCACATAAGGCATTGATGACATTGTGATGGCCCGAGATCTTGAGCTCGGACGTGGCGACAAGCTGAGTCTCGACGCCCTTTAGGCGCACGACCATTTTGCCGTCGCGCACAAAGGCGGCATCTGCACCCTCGGGCTCGTCAAAAGCGACCTTGCAGATGCGGCGACCCGGCGTATAGATGTACTCATCGAACTCGTGAATGCCGGCGTCTTCGACGTCGACAACCACCAGATCGTCATCGACCATATTGTCAAACAGCTTGATCTTGGCAAGCGCATAGTTCTTATGGCTCTTATGCCAGCCCAAGTGGTCGGGAGTGATGTTGAGCAGCACCGCCACGCGAGGGTGGAGCTCGGTGGTCGTAGCAATCTGATAGCTCGAGAGCTCAGCCACAAACCACTCGTTGTGGGCTCGTCCGTCAATCTCGTTGACCGGCGGCTCGCCGATGTTGCCGACGGCTACGCTGGCCTCGCCGGCAGCCTTGAGCAGATAATCAGTCAGCGACGTGGTGGTCGTCTTGCCGTTGGTGCCCGTGATGGCAATCCAGTTATCGGGCGACAGGCGATAGGCAAACTCGGGCTCACCCATAATCTGGGCGGCATGCTCGCGCCCGGCCTTAAAGAAGCCCGAGAACTCCGAGATGCCCGGGCACGTCACGCATACGTCATAGGCGCCCTCGACCTGTTCGGTCCCATAGACAAACGACGCGCCAGCAGCCTCGAGCGCACGCGTGGCGTCATTGGGCTCAGAGGTGCCGCCGCCATACACGGTAACGGCGCTTACGCGCTCTGGATGTGCCAGCGCCCAGCGGGCGACATCGAGACCGGATTTGCCCTGACCCAAAACGAGCAGGCTAAAGACATCAGCAAGAGGCATGAAAGACCACTATCCCAACTGGAAGAACAGAGCAAGGCCAACGGCACCAAAGGCCGCAGCGATAATCCAAAAACGGATGACGACCTTGGTCTCGGCCCAGCCCTTCTTTTCGAAATGATGATGGATGGGCGCCATAAGGAAGACGCGCTTGTGCGTAAAGTGGAAGTAGACAACCTGAATCATGACCGACAGAGTCTCAACGATAAACAGGCCGCCGATGATGAGGGAGACGACCTCGGTGTTAGTCATGATGGACGTACAGGCAAACGCGGCGCCCAGAGCAAGCGAGCCGGTATCGCCCATAAAGATGCTCGCCGGATAGCAGTTGAACCACAGAAAGCCCAAGCAGGCACCGGCACACGCGGTGCAGAAGATGGACAGGTTCACGTCTCCGTGCAAAAACGCCATGGCAGCCATGGCGAGCATGGCAATCATGGAGGTGCCGCCAGCAAGACCGTCAAGGCCATCGGTCAGGTTCACGGCATTGGAAAGACCAGCGATCATCAGCCAGCAAAAGACAATATAGAGCCACGGGAACGAAAGGCCGCAGATGGTGGTCGAAAGCACGCCAAGGTCGATCGTCAGGCCGCCGGGAAAACGAATCTCGGGGGCGACGCCGCACCAGTTGACGGCAAGCACCGTAAAGGTGACACAGATAATGGTTAGGCCGATCATCTTGGCATGCGGCGTCAGACCGAGCGAGCGCCCATGCGTAACGGAGGTCAGATCGTCGATCAGGCCCAGCACGCCGGTCGCCAGCGTGGCGAGCAGCACGAGCACGAGCTCGGTGGTGAGCTTGCCCATCAGCAGGCAGGTCAGCGAGATCGCGACGAGGATGACAACGCCACCCATGGTGGGCGTTCCCTGCTTAACCAAATGACGCTTGGGGCCGTCGGCACGAACCTGCTGGCCGATACCCTCGACCTTGAGCAGCTTAATCCACCACGGCATGAGCAGCAGCGCAATGGCTGCGGCGATGCCAAGCCCCAAAAAAGCCTGATACGTTGGATACGAGGGATTGCCGAACATGGGCTAGCACACACCTTCCACAAAGCGGTCGAGCTCAACAAAGCGGGAACCCTTGACCAGTACAACATCATGTTTTTCAAGCGCGCCGCCCATGCGGTCGAGCACCTGCTGATAATCGGAGAACACCTGGATGCGGTCCTCGTCCATGCCCATCATGCGCGCGGCATCGGCCATAAGCTGGGCCAGCTCACCACCCACGCACGCCAGCATGTCGAGCTTCTTGGCGGCGGCATAGGCGCCCACGAGCTCATGCATGCGAGGAGCCTCATCGCCCATCTCGCCCATCTCGCCCAGGATCGCCATGCGAGACCCCGTGCATGAAAGCGAGCACAGCAGATCGAGGCCGGCTGCCATCGATTCGGCGCTGGCGTTATAGGAATCGTCGATGATGCGTGCACCGCTCTTGGCGCGCTTGATCTCCTGGCGGTGCCCGGTGATCGTAAGACCCCTAAAGGCAGCATCGATCTGCTCGGGCGTCACGCCCAGGCGATAGGCAACCGCGGCGGCCTTAACGGCATTAGGAACGGACTGCACGCCGGGGATGGCAAGCATGGTATCGATTGTCTCGCCCTGACCAAAATCGAGCGTAAAGACCGGACGGCCCTCGTCATCAACGCGAACGTCGCGGGCGCGGACCTCATCATCGTCAGAGACACCGGCCAGCATCACGTCGATACCAGCAGGCTGGGCGAACGTATCGCGAATGAACGGCGTAAAATCGTCCTCGCCGCCCAAAACCAGCAGCGGCAAATAGTCGCCGGCGGCGCACATGCCCTGGACAATCTCGGCCTTAGCGCGGGCGATGTTCTCGCGGCTGCCCAAAATGCCGATATGAGAGGTGCCGATCTTGCTCACGATGGCAAGGTTGGGATTGGCGGACTGGGACAGGCGCTCGATCTCGTGGAAATGATTCATGCCCATCTCGAGCACCAGGACCTCGGTATCGGCCGGAGCGGAAAGCACCGTGAGCGGCATGCCGATCAGGTTATTGAAATTGCCCTTGGTGGCCCAGACACGATAGCGCTTGGCGAGCACAGCGGCGAGAACGTCCTTGGTCGTCGTCTTGCCGATGGAACCGGTAATGCCAACGACCAGGCAGCCAAGCTCCAGGCGATACGCGTGCGCCAAACGCAGCAGAAACTCCTCGGGATCATCGGTCAGCAAGATGGCACAGCCCTTGTCCTGCGCCAGCGAGACCAGCTCGGCCTCGGGCTCACGCGTCATCACGACGGCGCCGGCACCCGACTGGACGGCACGGGAAGCAAAATCATTGCCGTCGACGTTTTCACCGGGAAAGGCGACGAAAATCGTCCCTTCCTCGACCTGGCGCGAGTCGATAACGCACCCGCGGCATACCCGATCGACTTCTCCCGTCACGGTTCGGGCCCCTGTTGCGGCCGCGAGGTTGTTGACGGCGATCTCTATCATTGCAGCTCCCCTGTAAACCTAAATAATGCTATCGGCGTATTGTATCCCAGCGCCGCGCATGCGTGGTGCAGGGCATGTGAACACCCCTCATATGGGACAACAAACCACGCCCCAAAGATTGTAACCCCCTACTTCGTGTGTGGGATACCCAGCACGTCGAGCGCGTTGGCCATAATGGACTGGAACGGCACCGCAGCGGCATCTGAGCCGCTCGGCGTTCCGTCGAGCGTGATATAGCACAGCACCTTGGGCGATTGTGCCGGTGCAAAGCCCATAAAGGACGACATGTAGTTCTCCTTGAGGTAGCCGCCGTTCTCGTCGGCACGTTCGGCCGTACCGGTCTTACCCGCCACGTCATAGCCGTCAACCGCGCCGCCAACGCCCGTTCCCTCCGACACGACCGTCTGCATGCACGATGTCACCTGGGATGCGGCGTCCTCCGAAATCGCGCGCTCGCCTTCGCCCCAGTCCTTCTCGTCGCCTTTGCTGGACTTATAGAAGTGCGGGGTCATCATCACGCCGCCGTTGGCGATGCCGCCCACGGCACGTGCGATCTCAATCGGTGAGACAGACAGCGCCTGTCCAAAGCTCATCGAGCCCAGCGTGGCGCCGTCATACTGGTCACGCTCCTTGACGATGCCCAGGCTCTCGCCCGGAAAATCGACACCAGAGCTGTGACCGATGCCCCACTTGTCCACATAGGCGGCAAAGTCGTCGGCACCGATCTTGCGCCCCACCAGGACAAATCCCACGTTGGACGAACGGCGCATCATCTCGCGCACATCCATGGTCATGGCGTAGTCGCGCTTGTCGGCATCGGTGACGGTATCGTCGCCCACCTTGATGCTCGCCGGCACCTCAAACGACGTACTCGACCGCACGACACCCAAGTCGAAGCCGGCGCCCGCCACGAGCGTCTTAAAGACCGAGCCGGGCTCGTAGGCGTCGGTGACCAGGCGCAGGTTCATATCCTCGGTCTTGGCGTTTTCCAAATTGGTCTGGTCGTAGGTCGGATACGAGCAGGCTGCCAAGATCTCGCCTGTCGTAGGATCGGTGACCAGCGCCGAGCCGTTCTTGGCCTTTGTCTTCTCGACAGCCTCTGCCAGGGCATCCTCGGCCGCACGCTGGATATTGACGTCGAGCGTCGTCACGAGATCAACGCCGTCGACCGCAGCCACCTTTTTATAGGCACCGCCCGCGATATAGCTGCCGTCCCTCGCGCGCTCGCGTACGAGAGAACCGTTCGTGCCGGTTAGAAGCTTGTTGTATTGCTTTTCGAGACCAGTCAAGCCGTCGTTGTCTACATTCACTACACCCAGCACCTGCGATGCCAGATTGCCGTATGGATATACGCGCTTCATGGCCTGCTCAAAAAGCACGCCGGGCAGGTTCTTCTTCTCCAGCGCCACAGCATCGTCTTCGTCCACCTGGCGCTTGATATACACCCAGGTTCCATCGGACTCAACGAGCTTGCGGCAGGTCTTTTTATCGATTCCAGTTGCCTTGACCAGCGCCGACACCGTCTTGTCAACATCCTCGACAAGCTGCGGGTTCACAGCGATGTTGCGACATTCGACCGACGACGCCAGCACGTTACCGTTGCGGTCGTAGATGGTGCCACGTTTGGCATAGAGGGTCTGCGCAAGCAGGCGACGCGCATCGGCACGCTCGCGCAGTTTATCGGCTTCGACAATTTGATAGTCGGCAAGGCGAAAGACGCCCAAGCCCAAGCCAAGCCCAATGAATCCCATGACGGCTTTGCGGCGAGGCAGCGGCGTGCCTGTGAGCCATTCGGTCGACGAACTCTTGCGCGACCTAGTGTTATGCACTTGAGGGCCGCCCGAGCCGCGAAGTCGCGACGCCGGGTCGTTGCCACGGGACTGCCCGGCGTTGTAAGATTGCCGACCCGTTCCTTGATAACCAGAACGTCCCCGCGACGAGGGACGTCCAGAACCGCGGCCCCCATCGGAACCGCGGCGATAGTCATTTGTCATACTCAGCTACCGTCTTGCTACTGAGCGGTCGCGGTCGCGTTGGCGCCCGCGGCTGCATCCTGCGAAAAGTCAAGTGTAACGCTCTCGCTGGGCTCCACCATGCCATAAGCGCCCGCAAGGTCGCGAATGCGCGTGTCGGCGCCATAGACCGAATGCATGACCTCCAGGTCGGAGCTCTCATCGGTCGCCTTTTCGAGCGTGTTGGTAAGCTCGGCGTTGCTGTTGAGCACCTGGGCCGTAACGCCGGCGAGCGCCACGCGGGCGACGCCGATCGTCATGAAGATAGCCGCAATGATGCAAAACGTTTTAAGAACGCTCATGAAAACCGGGCTTACCGCCTGGTTTGCCTGACGGCCCGCGCCCGTGTAGACATCAAAGCGCGGCGTGCGCTGCTCACGGGGAGCAACGGGGGCCTGCGGCGTCTCACGATAGGCGGGCATGGCGTTCATATCATAGGCGAGTGCTGCGTTTGAAGTGTTGTAGCCCATGATATGCCGCCTCCCATCCCGAGTACGTTGGTAGTGTGTTTAAGCTTCGTTTATGGTGCGAGCGGGAGGTCCAATATCGCGCGGTCGCGCCTACAGACGCTGCGCCACGCGGATTTTGGCTGATCTCGCCCGAGGGTTGCGCTCAACCTCATCAGGCTGGGCAACCAGGGGTTTGCGGGTGATGACCTTGAGTATCGGCACGTTGCCGCACACGCACACCGGAATCTCCGGCGGACACGTGCACCCCTGGCTCATCTCCTTAAAGTGGTTCTTTACGATACGGTCCTCGAGCGAGTGATACGAAATGACGCAGATACGTCCGCCCGGGTTGAGCCACCTGGTGGCGGCATCAAGCCCTCGTTCGAGCACATCGAGCTCGTGATTGACCTCGATGCGAATGGCCTGGAAACTTTTCTTGGCCGGGTGTCCACCATGCCGACGAGCGGCAGCTGGGATACCCGCCTTGATGATCTCGACAAATTGGCCGGTGGTTTCGATCGGTTCTTGCTCGCGGCGGCGCACGATCTCGCGCGCGATCTGCGAGGCGAACTTCTCTTCGCCGTAGACGCGTAGAATCCGGGCGAGGTCGTGTTCGTTATAGGTGTTGATGACCTCAGCTGCGTTTAAGGTGTTATTGCCCGGATCCATCCGCATGTCCAATGGGGCGTCCTCGTTATACGAAAAGCCCCTGCCAGGGATATCGAGTTGCGGTGACGAAACGCCCAAATCGAACAGGAAGCCATCGACCCCGGGCACCTCGGCCGAGCAAAGCAGCTCGTCCAAGTCGCCGAAGTTGCCCTTCAGCAGCTGGTGCGGTACGCCGGGAACCTCGCGGTCCAGACGGGCGCCAGCGGCCTCGAGGGCCATGTCGTCCTGATCGACGCCGAGCAAAAGGCCGGTCTCCCCCACCTGCGCGGCCATCTTTACCGAATGGCCGGCACCGCCAAGGGTGCAGTCGCAGACGACGGAGCCGCTCTTTAGCTGCAGCGACTCAAGCACTTCGCCGAGCATGACAGGTTCATGCCGATATTCTTGTGTCAAGATCCCACGCTCCATCCGTTACCCGTGCCTTGCCCTTACGAGAAGAAGAGGTCCAGCAGGGCCTCATCGTCATCGTCCTCATCGGCCGCGGCGCGATCCCAAACCTCAAGGTGGTCGTAGTTGCCCACAACCGTGACCTCGCGGTCGAGGTTCGCCTGCTTGCGGAGAGACTCAGAAAGACCGATACGACCGGCGCTGTCCACGTCCATCGACGTGGTGCGCTTGTTGATCGCCCTCATGAGCTTCTGGTCGTTGATGTCGCGCGGGTTAAAACCCTCGTGGCCCTCACGACCCGCGAAGAGTCCTTCGACCCACTTATCGAAGGCCTCGGCAGAGAACACGTACAGAGCATCGACATCCAGGGCTTTGAACACGCGAACGTGCTCTCCAAGCTCCTCGCGAAGGGGTGCAGGCAGGGACAGACGACCTTTTGCATCGAGATTGCGCTCATATGCACCAGTCATTCCCATGTGCGCCCTCCCCTCGGTTACTCAGATGGCACGTACGCGGGGAACCACCCCGCCTGTCGACGTCATCAATAATATGGGGAACCGCCCCATTTTTCAACACCTTTCCCCACCCCTTCCC
>NZ_QSQW01000004.1:146529-168841 GCF_003437565.1 Collinsella sp. TF10-11AT | reverse complement strand
GTCCTCGCAGACGCTCAAGCAGGAATACCTCGATACATACGAGGGAGGTGAATGACATGATAGGCAAGAGCTATGCAAAGATAGCGATTGTTGGCTTTGTACTTTGTCTTGCAATGGTGCTATGTGCATCATTTGCGAGGTATAGGTCCGAGCAGTCGTTCATCGATGGCGCTGAAAATGGGTTTGGCATAGACGGGATGTATGTCAACGATGGCGCGACCAGGCCGTCTATGGCGATTCTTGCAGGCGAAGACATGGAATGGCAAATCTGTAATGACGATGGTTCTTGTATGAGTGGTCGTTTGGCCGCAACGAGCGACCCGAATTCGTTCGATCTTCTCGACAATGATGGAGCGGATTGCGGTTCTGTTCACCTTTCATATGCATCGCGAGACGGGATGGACGGCATCCTCTACGTCTCCCACGAAAATGGCAATTTCAAGATGCGCAGGACTAACCGGGTGCCGGCTTTTATCGAGGAGTGAGAGTTCCCGGCGGCCTGCCGATCAGACCGCCGGGGTATTGAACCCCGCATTCATCCGTACACACACGGATGAATGCGGGAAGTGTCCGGATGAAGTTGATAATCAAGGAAACAAAGCCGTTCTGCCTGGGACGGCATTGGCTTGGACTTTAACTACAACATCGCAATCGACACTTATCAGCTCGCGCAACGCGCATGGCCAAATCTCGGACGCTGGTGCATGGAGGACCTTCGAGATTTACTGGACATCCAAAACGACGACGCACACCGCGTGCTCGCCGACTGCGAAGACGAGATGGCTGTCTACAATGCGATCAGAAACGGCGTGAAGTCCGGAGAGCTTTCTGTGGAACCGCCGCACCGTCGCGCGAGCCGACCGGGCAACCCGGGCAATCTGGTCCCGACTCTCCCGGTCGTATTCCTACGATATCGCCCCTAAATCACCAACGTGTCAGATAAAGAATGATGCAATGATTATGATCAAGCATACGGCGGATGCGACGACTGCGCCTTTTTTCCTCTCCTTTAGTCCGACGAATAGGGTTGCCGTAAAGTAAAGGGCGGAAAGGCAGTCTATGGCAAGCAAAACGAGTTCCTTGGGCGGTTTCAGCAAAAGGTCGCTAGCAAAGAGTAATGCAAGCAGGGCAAAGCCGATTGTGGTCAAGTATCTCGATTGATTTTGCGACAGCATGGCAACCTCCTTTTAGAACATGCAAGTGAAAAGTCGGCACGATGTCATTGCGGTTGCAAACAAGCCGCCGCCAGGACCGGTTGTCACGAGACCGGCGATAACTTCAGCGGTGCCAGCAAGGTAGGGATCGCGCAGGCAAGACTCCTCCTTCACGTTCAGCTTGACCTTGTGAGGGACGGTGCGGTTATTTGCAAATCCGTGAGAATCGCACCACGCCTTGGAATATGAATCCGTGCAGCGTCCGCGCTCAAAAAGGGATATATCGTAATTTTCGTCGTAGTTGTCTCCGACGTAGATTTCGCTGCTCTCGGCGGGAGACCCCTCGTCGGCATAGGCTGCCGCAACGGGCACAAATGGTGTCATGACAAGGGAGAGGCAAAGAGCTGCTGAGACGATGGAGAGCAGGCATTTCTTCATGGCTGGCTCCTTAATCTGGCCTTTGATAGTTACTTGATGTCGCCTCCTTCCGCTTTATATCCGTTGTATTTGGCGTATTTCTTTAATAAGGCAAGAGGTTCTTCCTCTCCTTCGGATAAGCCGATGATGTTTCCTTGATCATCCAGTATGAATATGGACGGAATATGCTCAAGTTCATATTGGTCATACACGGTCTTATCTTAATCTATGTATATGGGAAAGTCTCCTTCATGGACCGAGGCTTCTTCAATTGTGCTGTCCTCGGAAACAGTGAAAAGGTTCTTCCTTAAGGCTGCGAAATTATCAAGTTGTTGCATATCTTCTATGAGAGATTCGCAGTGCTGACACCACGATGCCCAGAACATCAAGATATTTTCCTCATTAGGTTTTAGCTTGTTAAAATAATTCACGTTTCGGCCGAGGCTGAAATTTTGGCCCATTTTAATGGAAAAAGATGAGGGATAAGCATCGTGTTGCGGTTTGATATTGACGGCGATTAAGGCGGCGAAACACGTCAGAGTCGCCAGAGTCAGTAAAGCGATAACGCATTTTCTCGGTTTCCAGCTCATGACAGATCCCTCTCTCATGGTGAAACGCATACGTTTTGAAACGGGATACCGCTTCGATTCGTTCCGGACGCGGATGTGGACGTAACTGGTCTCGGTGCCAAGTGCGATTTCAGTGCTGTATATGACTTAACGGGAATGTCCGAGCAGTGTCGGAGTCTCCATCTGGATTGTTCCGACTGGAACATCAGCCCGAATACACTGCATAGCGACTCCAACAAGAACGTCCCCGGCGTAATCCTTTCCAAGGCCCGCGACGGCTATCTTCTTCCTCCTTTTCGAGAGGTTCGCAATCTTCATGCCGGCCTCTCTTGCCTTCTCGCCCGAATCCCCGTAGCCCTGCTCGGCCAGCCTCTCGAGGCTCTCCTTGGCGGCTTCAGCTTCCTTCCTGTTGCCCTTCTCGAGTATCGCGACGCTCGTCTTGTAGACCCTGTCCCTTCTGGATTCATCCAGGAACGCGGCATCTTCCAGATCCGCCATTTTCTCGCGCACGGCGCCGCAGTTCCAGCAGGTACCGCGCTTGAGGTTCACCGCACCGCAGCCGCACTGCCACCACCCGTCGTGTTCGGAATGGACGCCCGCGCATTTGAAGGTATCGGCCCCCATCTCGGAGAGCAGGACATCGCGTTCCGACTCCTCGACCCCGTTGAGTGCGAGTGGCGCGGGGCTATCGATGTCGATCGGGTCGCCGAAGGAGGTCTCGCCGTCCGCTCGGGTCACAACGGCACGCGAGCCGGTGATAACAGACAGCTTGATTCTCGCCGCCTTGGGCCTGAGCACCTCGCCGGCGGGCAGGTCGGCATCTAGGAGCGAGAAGTCGACGGTCTCCGTCTCCCCTCCCTCGCCCTCGAGCCCGACAGTGAACTCTATGCGGCTGATGGGTTTCGTCGATACGTTGACGATCTTTGTTTGGAGGAAGCAGGCTCCCGTCTCGGTGTCTCTGGAGACTTGGATGGCTAACATCCTGACAGGGCAAAGCTCCTGCCAGGAGGGGTTGGCGTCGCGGTAGGCTATCTTGTATTTCGACATTACTACACCTCGGGCAGGGCGTCTTCGTCCCTTTGTGCGCTGGGCGCCGGTGCCGCTCGGTCGGGCGGAGCGCAGACGATCAGGCCGACCATGAGCGCGGTGCCGAAAAGGCCGATGAACCAGAGGATTCCCGCGCCATTGGTGTAATGCCCCTTGGCCCTGGCAATCTTAACGAGCTCCGCTACGCCGCAGATGTTGGCGGCGATCGCCAAGAGAGGCAGGAAGAAGATTATCAGCTCCAGGCTTCTCATTTTTGGTCCCTTCTTCTCGACCGCCCGCCTCGACACCGGCGGTCCTCCGTAACTTCCGGTAACACCAATTCTGCTGTCCTCACCTGCGGATTTGTTGAGCAACAAATTCGATTGTGTGAGCGGTCGGTTAATCTGCGCAGACGTTGGGCTAATTACTCTTTGCCGCTGCGGCAAGTCCAGCGCAACCTTTTGGAATAGTCCTACGCTCAAGCCGTTTCTATTCACCCTGAGCGAAGGGAGTCGCATATGCATGCAGCGGCAATTAACCTTCGGGGGGGGGGGTATCTCCTAGAGGTATCCGCCTTCGTGGACAATCTATCATCGAGTACGTCCTGATTATCGCGGTCATCGGCCTGGTGATCGTGTTCGCGGGACCCAGCGTGGCCGGGGCCATCCGAAACCAGTTCAACCTGGTCGGCAACACGGTGAACAGCGGGGCGACCGGTGGCGTCGAGGACGGTGGAACATCCGGTGGCGGCTCCACAGGGGCCGATTCCGCGACCGTCCAGGCGGCCATCGCCAAGGACGCGAAGGACTGGACGCTCGGTGAGCAGAAGGCCGTGGCAGAGGACATCGCCACGAAGGGCAAGGCGTCTCCCGCCTACGCCAAGGCGAAGGCCGCCATGGATGCCGGCACCAAGTTCACGATGAAGCTCACCGATGGGAAGACGCTCGAATACCGCATCATCGGCATCAACCATGACGATTTGGCCGACGGCTCGGGCTAGGCGGGGCTGACGTTCCTCACCACCTCGACGGGTATTTCGCCCCGCATGAACGCCACCGACACCAACGCCGGTGGCTGGGAGAAGTCGGAGCTCCGTGCGAAGATGAACTCCGGCGAGATCTGGAGCCTCATGCCGCCCGATTTCCAGTCCAAGGTGAAGACCGTCAGGAAGCTCACGAACAACGTCGGCGGAATCGATAAGAACGCCGCCGTAACCGCGACCTCGGACAGGCTGTTCCTTCTCAGCTACTCCGAGATCGCGCCCTGCACCTCCCATTGGACCTCCGATTTCACTTCCCTTTGGGCCTCTGACTACCCCTGGAGTTCCTCCGAGGGTAGCCAGTACGAGGCCTTCAAGGGCAAGGTGACGAATAACGATAATCCCAACTCTGCCATTGCCATTAGCAGCTTATGGTGGGAGCGTTCGGTGTTACCGAAACTTTCTGCGTACTTCCTCGACGTCACCGGTACTGGCAGGCCGTCGCGTGGCGACGACGCGAGCGCTTCGCTTTGCGTCTGCCCCGCTTGGTGCTTCTAGCCTGTCTTCTAGCTTGTCTAGCGAAAAGCCTGCGCAACTTCGCGCGGGCTTTTCTTTTGGCGGTTACTCGAACGGTCTGATGTTCGTGGCACAGGTAGTCGGGTTGAGGGGAAATGGGGTTACACAGCGGCTCTCAGAGCGCCCGCCGCACTCCCCCGCCATTACCCTGCGGCGTCCTCGTATAGAGCCCATCCTGCTTGGCGTTTCGTTGCAACAGCCCACTTGTCCACCGATCAAGTGAACTACTGGAATAAATACAGCGACACGCTTGTCCGTTATAGTCGCTATATCTGTGTTAATCGCCGCGATAAATACAGCCTGTACTCGGCTGCATACCAGCTACGCGTATGTAGATTCATATCGCGTTAATAAATCGGCTCAAGCGTGTGCAAAACGCGCAAGTAGCCGCAAAAAGCGAGTATCGCGCAGGTAGATTTTTGACACCCTGTTGCTTACTTAAAATTAAGCAATTGCTTAAAACAAAAAAGGTCAGGCACTAGGTGCCTGACCTGCAAACTTCTGGTCGGGACGACTGGATTCGAACCAGCGACCCCTTGACCCCCAGTCAAGTGCGCTACCAAGCTGCGCCACGTCCCGAAGCTTTTGTTTGTTGCTCTGCTCTCGCTCGCAACAGGGAGTATATTAACCCGAAACTTTGGCCTTGCGCAAGAACTTTTTTAAATATTTTTGAGCAAGTCCAAAATTGTATCCGCGAGCTGGGGTTTTGTTAGTACGGGAAGTTCCTGTGTACCCGCTGTGCTCACAATCCAGGCCTTGTTGGTATCGGTTCCAAAGCCCGAATCGGCGCGCGAGACATCGTTGGCGATGATTGCATCGCAGCCCTTGCGGGCAAGTTTGCGCTCAGCGTACTCCACGACGTTATCGGTCTCGGCTGCAAATCCGATCACACGGCGCTCGCCCTTCTGGCGCGAGAGCTCAGCCAAAATATCGACCGTCTCGACCAGTTCGATGCGATCCAAGCGCTCGTTGGCCTTTTTGAGCTTATGGTCGGCAGGGGCCGCGGGTGTGTAGTCGGCGACGGCGGCCGCGCAAATGGCCGCATCGGCCGTCTGAAAGGCGTTTAACGCCGCCTGCAGCATCTCTGCGGCGGTCTGCACGCGCACGCACTCCACGCCGTGGGGAACGTCGAGCGATGTCGGTCCCAGCACGAGCGTGACGGCGACACCGCGACGTGCGGCCTCCCCCGCCAGGGCGATACCCATCTTGCCCGAAGAACGGTTGCCAATGAAGCGCACGGGGTCAATCGGCTCATGCGTGGGGCCGGCGGTAATGACGATGCGCTTGCCCGCCAGGTCTTGTTGCACGGGATTGAGCACCTCGCAGACGGCCTCGACGACTTCCTCGGGTTCGCTCATGCGCCCCGTGTCCACGTCGCCGCAGGCAAGGTAGCCACTGCCGGGTCCCACCACGTGGACGCCGCGCTCGCACAGCGTGGCCATATTGGCCTGCGTGGCCGACGCCTTCCACATGCCATTGTTCATGGCCGGCGCGATCACGACGGGCCGCGGTGTCGCAAGCAGCGTTGTGGAGATGAGGTCATCGGCGATGCCGTTGGCCATCTTGGCGATGATATTGGCCGTCGCGGGCGCCACGACCACCAAGTCGGGCTCCTGCGCCAGCGAGATATGGTGGATGGGGTCAGACGGGTCGTCGAATAGCCCAACCGCGACCGGCTCATTGGTGAGCGCGCGGAAGGTGAGCGGCCCCACAAACTCAGTGGCATGCTCGCTCATGACGACCTTGACGTGCGCGCCGCGCTTTTGGAGCAGGCGCACGATATTGCACGACTTATAGGCGGCGATCCCGCCGGTAATGCCCAGCAGGATCGTTTTTCCCTCAAGTTGCATTGAATTGTTGGGTGCCGCCATCGTTTAAGCTTCCTTGCTCGGGAGCACCAGCAGGCGGTGGCAGTACGGGCAGTGCGTAATCTCACTGCCGTCGTGGTTGAGGTCGCTCATGGACGATGCCTGCAGCGCGGTGTGGCAGACCGTGGGGATGTTGCCCTGGATGGTCTCGACGGCCAAGCCGCGGAACTGCTTGAGCAGACGCTCGTAGTCGGTGAGCACGTCGGCCGGCAGCGTGGCGGCCAGCGCGGTGCGCTCCTTAGTGGCGGCTTCGATCTGAGCCTGCAGGTCGGCAGCCTTGGCGCGGGCGGCCTTGGTATCGGCCTTCACGCCCTCTTCGAACTTGGCGATGATTGCCTGCGCGCGGGTCTCGCGGTCGAGCGCCTCTTTGTGGGCGACAACGACGTCCTTGCGGGTGTGCTCAATCTTGTCCAGACGCTTGGCCAGGGTAGCGAGCTCGTTCTCCAGGTCCTGAACCTCGCGATAGTCAGAGCCGTCGACATGGCGCTTCTTGGCGGCCTCGATGGCGTTATTGGTCTGGATCTCGGTGGTGTTGAGATCGTCGAGCTCAATATCCAGGTCCTTGCGTTGGGCGTAGAGCCTGGTCATTTCGGCCTTGAGCTTAACGTAGGTCTTGCGCTTGGAAGCGAGCTCCTTGAGCTCCGGCATATTGGCAAGTTCGCTCTTGTTGCGGGCGAGCTCCAAATCGATCTGTTGCAGCTTGAGTAGCGTAGCGCCGGCGCTCATAAGTTCTCTCCTTTTGTCACAGTCCACCATTGGCAAGGGTTCAGTATTTTAATCGCATGACGGGGGTCGGCCCCGGCGTCAACTGCAGAGTTCATCAATATATCAACGAACGGCTCCTCGGAGCGGTCGTGGCCGAGCAAGATCACCGGCAGCCCGCGCAAGGCAAGGTCTTGCGCCACGTGGTAGCCCGCCTCGCCCGTCACGACAACATCTGCGCCCGCGGCGATGGCGAGCTCTCCGAAGTCGCCCAGGGAGCCGCCCAAAATGGCGACGGTGCGGCACGGGCGATCAGCTTTGCCCCACACACGCGGGTCGCTGCCAAAGGCCGTGGCAGCACGGGTGGCAAGATCGCGCAGCGTGCACGGGTCGTTGAGCGTTGCAAGTGCGCCCAGGCCGGTGGCCTCGGGGTCGTCCACGTGCTCCAGTGAGCTCACGGGTGCGGCACCCAGCAGCTTGCTCAGGCAGACACGGGCTTCGTGCGAGCGGTCCAGGTTGGTGTGGAGCGAGATAATGCTCACCCCGCAGCGGGCAGCCTCGTAGAGGGCCGTACTGCACTGGGGTCGTGTGGCATCCGCCGGACAAAAGGCCTCGGGTGCCTTGATGTATATGGGATGATGCGTCAGCAGCACGTTGGCGCTTGCTTCTTGGGCGCGGCGAACATTAGCCTCAGTCGCATCGAGTGCGCAGGCAACGCCGGTGATCTCCGCGGCCGGATCGCCAACGGAGAGTCCTACGTGGTCCCAGGGCTCGGTGTCCGTCTTGGGATAGCGTGCCAGTAGCGCGCGCTCGAGCTCGGCGACGATCATGCGGCACCTGCGATCGAGAGCAGCGTCTGGGCAAACTCGTCCAGATCGTCCGGATTCACGCGGTCGTCAAAGGAAATGCGCAGTGCACCTAGTGCCTGCTCGCGACCAATGCCCATGGCGCTGAGCACATGGCTCGGGTCCATGCTGCCGCTCGAGCACGCCGAGCCGGCCGAAACCTCAAAGCCGGCGGCATCGAGCTTGACGATGAGCTCCTCGGAGTCCATGCCATCAACGTAGATCGACACCATGCCCGGCAGGCGATCGGCCTGTGCGTAGTCGCCCATGGTGGCATGAATACGCGGATGAGCCGTAAGCGTGGCGTAGAGCTTGTCGGAAAGGGCTTGCAGCTTCGCGCGCTCCTGAGCCACATGGGGCGTCAGAGATGAGGCGGCGGCGGCAAAGGCGAGCTGCGTTCGCAGGTCTTGCGTGCCGGCACGACGACCGGCCTCCTGTCCGCCGCCAAAGATGCGCGGGCGCAGCGGCGTGCGGCTCTTAAGGTAGAGTGCGCCAGATGCCACGGGACCGCCAATCTTGTGGGCTGCGACGGACATGGCGTCGACGCCCAGCTCGGTGACATCGAGCGGAATATGCAGATACCCCTGGATGGCATCGGTGTGGAACAGGGCGCCAACGGTATGCGTGGCCGCGGCAAGCTCGCGGATGGGCTGCACCACGCCGGTCTCGTTGTTGGCGACCATAATGCTCACGAGCGCCACGTCGTCGCCTAGCAGCTCGACAAGCGTGGCAGGCTCAATGTAGCCCATGCGGCAGGGCTTCACCAGGTCGACGGTAAAGCCGGCGGCACGCAGCAACGGCAGGTTGTCCAGAATCGAATCGTGCTCGATGGCCGAAACGATTACACGATTGCGCTTGCGATCGCGCTGACGAGCGCCCTCGGCAAGACCGAGCAGCGCCAGCTGGTTGGCTTCGGTGCCGCCGTTGGTCAGTACAATCTCGGACGGGCGGACGCGCGCGCCAAAGCTGCGGGCGATCTCGCGACGTGCAACCTCCAGACGCGTGGCAGCCTTGCGGCCGAGCGAATGCAGCGAGTTGGGGTTGACGCCGGCAAGCTCGCTGTCGTCGTATTCGCGCTGCGCAAGGAGCGCCTCGGCGCGCATGGGCGTCGAGGCGGCATAGTCAAGATTCACGGGTATGCGGTTTTGACCTGCGGTCATAAGGGTTTATGCCTCCTGTGCGGCCTCGTTGCCCAGCTTCTGCAGCAGCGCAACCTCGGCAGCGGGATCTTCGGACTTAAATACGGCAGAACCGGCCACGAGCACGTTGGCGCCGGCCTTGACGACCTCGACAATGTTCTTGGAAGAAATGCCACCGTCGACCTCGATGAGGGGCGAAACGCCGTGACGCTCGCACATGGCCCTGAGCTCGTGGAGCTTAGCGATGGTGCCTGGGATAAAGCTCTGACCGCCAAAGCCCGGGTTCACGCTCATGAGCAGCACCATATCGACGACGTCGATGATGCTCTCGAGCACGCACACGGGGGTGGCGGGGTTGAGCACCACGCCGGCCTTAACGCCGCGCTGCTGTAGATGGGTGAGCGTGCGGTGCAGGTGCGTGGAAGCCTCGTAGTGGACGGTGATCATGTCGGCACCGGCGTCGGCGTACCAATCGACCGTCTCGTCGGGGTTCGACACCATGAGGTGCGCGTCGACCGGTACATTGGTGGAGCGCTTGACGGCCTTGAGGATGTCAACGCCAAAGGTGAGGTTGCCGGTAAAGTGGCCGTCCATGACGTCGAAGTGCACGTAGTCGGCGCCGGCGATCTTGTCGAGTTCGCCCTTGAGGTTGGCCATGTCGGCCGAGAGGACGGACGGAGCGATTTTAATGGAACCCATGGTAGTAGCCTTTCTGCGCTAGTCGGTGAGTCCGTAGAACTCTTGAGAGGGGACGCGATCGGTAAGAATCTCGAGCGCCCTATCCAAAGTAACACCGTTGTAGAGCGTTTGCTCCACGGCAAAGGTGAGCGGAATGTCTACGCCCAGTGAACGGGCAAGCTCACTGACGCTGCGGGCCGCGACGGCGCCCTCGACCACCATATGCGTACGTGCCTGGTACTCGTCGAGCGAGACGCCGTGGGCAAACTCGTAGCCAAAGGTGCGGTTGCGCGAATGCTCGGAGGTGCAGGTGGCAATGAGGTCACCCATGCCGGCGAGCCCCATGCAGGTCATGGCTTGACCGCCGCGGGCGTGCACCAGTCGGCTGATCTCGGCCAGGCCGCGCGTCATGATGAGGGCAAGCGTATTGTCACCCGCGCCCGAGCCGGCGGAGATGCCGCACACGATGGCGATGACGTTTTTCATGGCGCCGCAAACCTCGACGCCGGTCATGTCCTGCGACAGGTAGATGCGGAAGGCCGTGGATAGGAGCAGGTCCTTAAAGGTCTCCCCTACCTGCGGATCTTTGCTGGCGATGACGGCGGCAGAAAGCCCGCCGCGGCAGATCTCCTCGGCATGGTTGGGGCCCGAGAGCGCCGCGACACGCGACTCTTTGCCGATCTCACTGGCGATGACCTCGCTCATAAGCAGGCCGGATTCGGGCTCAATGCCCTTGGTGAGGCAGAGCACCGGGGTATCGGAGCCGATAAAGGGCGCGGCCTGGTGACACACGTCGCGCAGGTGCGTGGAAGGCACGGCAAAGATTAGCGCATCGGCACCGTCGAGCGCTCGGGCGAGCTCAGTCGTTGCTACCACGTTGTCCGGCAGCTCGTATCCCACCAGATAGCGCGGGTTGCGGTGCTCGCCGTTAATGCCGGCGGCCGTCTGCTCGCTGTGGGCCCACATGGTCACGCGCTCGGCTCGCGCGGCGGCAAGGCCGGCGACGGCGGTTCCCCAGGAGCCGGAGCCAATCAGCGCAACATTCATGACTCTCTCCTACTTATCGTCGGGCTCGGTGACGCGCTTGGTAAACGAGAGCTTGGACTCCTTACCGGCCATGAGCTTTTGGATATTCGAGCGATGGGCCCACACCACGGTGATGCCGATCATCGCCATGCATAACTTGAGGCCCAGGCTGCTGTACGGAAAGACCGCGCAAGCAGCGATAGGAAGTCCGATGGCCGCGGCAAGCGAACCCACTGACACATACTTGGTGATGGCGACGGCCACGATAAACATGCCCAGCAGCGACAGGCCAATAGGCCAGTACCAGGCGAGGATCACGCCCAGACCAACGGCGATACCCTTGCCGCCATGGAAGTTGAGGTAGGGCGAGAAGATATGGCCCCATACAGCTGCCAGGCAAATGACGCCGAGCATCCAGTCGCCGGGGGCTCCAGGCGCCATGATGCTCGGCGGAAAACCATAGCCAAAGTCGGCGATGAGCGGACGGGCGATAAGGACGCAGATGGCGCCCTTAAGGCAGTCGAGCAGCAGCGTGAGTGCGGCCACCTTGGGGCCGGCCACGCGCAGCGCGTTGGTGGTGCCGATGTTGCCGGAGCCCGCCTTGCGAATGTCCGTGTGGTTGAACACACGGCCCAAGATCAGGCCAAACGGAATCGCCCCGATAAAGAACGAGACCACGGCGCAGATGGAGGTCAGCAGAATCGGATTATGCATCCTTCTGTTCCTTCTTCCTAAAGAAGAGTCGAATGGGCGTGCCGGCAAAGTCGAAGGTCGAGCGCATGCGGTTCTCTACATAGCGCTGGTAGGTGTCGTTGACCAGGTCGCTGTGGTTGACGAAAAACGTGAACGTCGGCGGGTTGACGCCCGTCTGGGTCACGTAGTGCATGCGCAGGCGGCGCTTGCCGTCCACCACGGTGTGGCCGAACTCGCGCAGGTCGGTGAGGAAGGTGTTGAGGCGCGAGGTAGTGATCTTTTGCGAGCGCGTCTTTTCGGCGGCGTCGACCATTGCCCAGATCTTCTCCACGCTGCGGCCGGTCAGGGCCGAGATGCGCAGATACTGGGCCCAGGGAGCCATGACGCCCAGACGGCGGTCGACGGTCTCCATGCAGGCCTCGCGCTTGCGGTCGTCGTCGAGCAGGTCCCACTTGTTGAGCAGCACAACGATGGCGCAGCCGCGCTCGATGGCCAAGCCCATGACCTTTTGGTCCTGCTCGGTGACGCCCACGGAGGCGTCGACGACGAGTAGCGCCACGTCGGCGCGGTCGATGGCGCGCAGGCCACGGACCATGGAGTAGTACTCGATGTTTTCGTACACGGTGCTCTTCTTACGGATGCCCGCGGTATCGACCATGCGGTAGTGCTTGCCGTTGCGCTCGACGACCGTGTCGATGGCGTCGCGCGTTGTGCCGGCGATGTTCGAGACGATGGAGCGGTCGGCGCCCAGGATGCGGTTGAACAGCGAGGACTTACCGGCGTTGGGGCGGCCGATGATGGCCACGTTCAGCGCATCGGGGAACTCGTCGGCGACCTCGTCCTCTTCTTCCGGAAGCAGGGCCACGATATCGTCGAGCAGGTCGCCCGTGCCATGGCCATGCAGGGCCGAGAGCGGCGTGGGCTCGCCGATGCCGAGCGAATAGAACTCCCAGATGCTGTCGTTCTCGCGATCGGGGTTGTCGAGCTTGTTCACCAGCAGAAAGACCGGCTTGTCGCAGCGCTTGAGCATGCGGGCGACCGACTCGTCCTCCTCGGTGACACCGGTGCGGCCGTCGACCACAAACAGGATGACGGCGGCTTCCTCGGCGGCGGCGAGCGCCTGGTCGCGGATGGACGTTGCAAAGACATCGTCGCTCTTGAGCGGCTCGATACCGCCCGTGTCGACGATGGTGAACTCGCGGCCGTTCCAATCGGCCGTGTGATACGAGCGGTCGCGCGTGACGCCGCGGGACTCGTGGACGATGGCGTCCGAGGTCTGGGCCAGGCGGTTAACGAGCGTGGACTTGCCCACGTTGGGGCGTCCGACGACGGCGACGATAGGTTTCATCTGCTCTCCTTTAATGGGTAGGGTCAGCGGAATTAGTAGAGTCGGCAGGCACAATGCAAAGGATATGCTCCAGGGTATCGAGCAGCTCATGCGGCATGGTCGATACCACATGAACCTCGGCGCCGCGACTGGTAAGGCTTGCGAGTAAATCGTCACGATGATACTCGTCAAGCGTCATGCCGTCAGCGTTGAACATGAGCTTAGGCACAAAGAGCATAACCCCCGACAGATCTTGGGGCAGCTGCTCCAAGATGTCACACGCGACGATGAGGCCGGTCACGTCCACGTTGCCGCCAAAGTAGCGGTTCTTGATGGCCGTGACAGTGCCGGCGAGTCCCTGGGGCGACTCCACAAAGCGGGCCACCGTGTCGCGTGCGCTGGCGCCCGAGAGGCACAGCAAATGCTGGCTGCGGGCGGCGATGGCCTCGCGGACGCGGGCCAGACGCTCGGTATAGGCGGCAAGCACGTCGTCGGTCTCGTCTAGATACGAGCGGATCATGCCGATGCCGTCGTAGTACTGCGGGTAACCGTCGTAAAAGTCTGCCTCTGGAGGATCGATGCCGGCGTCCAGATAGAACTCGTCGCTCATCTGGAAGGTGTGGCGGCCAAAGCGCTCATAGGCGCGGTCCTGGAACGGTCGGATCATGGCAATGGTCTCGCGCGCCAGTTCGGGCTTGTCGCTGTATGACCAGCTAAAGCGGTTTTGGTGTTTGGTAAAACCGAGCGGCACAATGCCCAGGCTTGTGATTTGCTCGTGCTCCTCGCAAAAGCGCAGGGTCTTTTCCAGCTCCTCGCCGTCGTTCATGCCGGGGCACAACACGATCTGCGCGTGAATCTCGATGCCGGCGGCCATGATGGTCTCGAGTACGTCCATGCCTCGCTGGGCGTTACGGCCCATCATACGACGGCGGACGTCGGGGCTCACAGCGTGGACCGACACGTTCATGGGACTCATGTTGCGCTGGATGACGTTTTGCACGTCCTCGTCGGTGAGGTTCGTAAGCGTGACAAAGTTGCCTTGCAAAAAGCTTAGGCGATAGTCGTCGTCGCGAATATAGAGCGTGGAGCGGCCGCCCTTGGGGAGCATGGTCATAAAGCAGAACACGCAGGCGTTGACGCAGGTACGCATGCCGTCGAAGATGGGGCCATCGAACTCCAAACCCCAATCCTCGCCGGGAAAGCGGTCGAGCTCGACGGGGGTGACGGTGCCGTCGCGCGGGTCGAAAACCTCGAGGTCGACGGTATCATCGTCGGCCTCCCAGAGCCATACGATCATGTCGGTGAGCGCCTCACCGTTGACCGTGAGCACGCGCATGCCCGGCTCGATACCCACATCCCACGCGGGCGATTCGGGACGCACGTTCTTTACGAGCGCGCCCTCACCCGGCTCGGGGTCGCGGCTGCGCCCGTAATCGGCCACCTCGGCGGCGTATGCGGGTACGGTCTGGTCCATGGTTAGCGGCAAAGCTCCTTGATGCGCTCGACGGCGCGCTCGATGTGTTCTTGCGGGGTGGAGGCTCCGGCGGTGATGCCGATGTGGTGAGCGTCGGTAAACCACGCGGCTTGGAGCTCAGAAGCTTCCTCGATGTGATACGTGCGCTCGCAGGCGTCTGCGCAAATCTGCGCCAGGCGGCGGGTGTTGCCCGAGTTCTTGCCGCCCACGATGACCATGCAGTCGCAGCGGTTGGCAAGTGTGGCTGCTGCCTGTTGACGCTCACTCGTGGCGGCGCAGATGGTGTTGATCACGCGCAGCTCCTGCACGCGCGGGGTGATAGCAGCCACGACCTCGGCCAAGTTCTGCGCAGTCTGGGTGGTCTGCACAACCAAGCCCACTTTACCCTTGAGCGACAGCGCGTCCGCATCGGCAGCGCAGCTCACGACCTGCGCGTCATCGCCGGCGTGGCCCAGGATGCCCTCGACTTCGGGGTGGCCCGGCTCGCCCACGACGATCACGCGGTAGCCCTCGCGCACCAGGCGCTCGGCCGCCACGTGGACCTTCTTCACGTAGGGGCAGGTGGCGTCGACGACGTTAAGGCCACGCTCGCGAGCGGCATCAATGACCTGCGGCACCACGCCGTGGGCGCGGATGATCACAGTGCCCGACGTGGCGTCGTCCAAGGTGTCGGCCAGACCGACGCCTGCCTCGGCGAGCTCGCGTACCACGATCGGGTTATGGATGAGCGGACCCAAGGTATGGACCTGAGTGCACTCCCCTGCCTGCGGCGCAGCGGCCAGCGCCATATCGAGCGCACGCTGTACGCCGTAGCAGGTGCCGGCGTGGGCAGCGATTTCGATAGTGGGGGCGTCTGCCTTGCCGGGCACAGCCTCGGCGGTGTTCATGACTTCCTCGTCCATGGCTAGAACCTGCCCGGGTGCTCGGCGCACAGGTCATCACGCATGGCGTAGACGCGACTCATGGCTTCGGACTCAAACCAGGCTAGGCGCTCCTTGCGCTTGAGCTCGGCAGGCGCGTCGGAAAGCGAAATTGACTTGCCGGCGCGGATCCAGCACTTTTTGGGGCGCATGATCTTTTTGCCCGCAGGCGTAATATCGGACCAGCCGCAGATGGCGAGCGGGTTGACGGGTGCCTTACCCATCTGGGCGATGAGCGCAAAGCCGCCGTGGACCTCGGGCTTGATCTCGCGCGAGCGGATGCGCGTACCCTCGGGGAAGATCAGGACGTCCTCGCCGCGTTGCAGCGCATGCTGGGCGGCGCGCAGGCACTTCATATCGGCAGTACCACGCTCCACGGGGATGCCGCCAACGCGGCTAAAGGCCCAGCGCACAATCTTGCTCTTGGCGAACTCGGACTTAAAGATGGGACGAATGCGGCGCCCCCCAAAGAACAGCGCCGTCTCCACGGCCAAGAGCTCGGCCATCGAGGTGTGGTTGCAGATGACCACGCTGCCGCGGCCGTCCTGGCGCTCAAACAGCAGATCGGCATCTTCGACCTTCCAACGCCACATGAGCTTGGAGAAGGCCCAAAGGATGGCCATGACTACGACGACGGTACCGCGGATGAGCGCCGGGAACTCGGCGTAGGGGGCGTTGTAATAGTCCTCGGGCGTCTGCTTAAACAGGCGCATGGGCTACCTCCTTTGGTTGATGAGGCCCTCGATAATGCGGACGACCTCGTCGATGGTATGGGCGGTGGAGTCGACGTGCACGGCGTCCTCGGCGGGAACGAGCGGCGCGACCTCGCGGCTGCTGTCGAGTTTATCGCGCTGTTTGAGGGCGTCGAGGGTCTCGTCGACCTCGGCCTCGAGCTGCTCGGTGGTGAGCGGCTGGGCGTCGTTCTGGTGGCGCTGCAGCACGCGGCGGCGGGCGCGCTCGCGCGGGTCAGCGGTCAGGAAGACCTTGACTTGCGCGTTGGGGAACACGACGGTTCCGATGTCGCGACCCTCGGCCACGATATCGCGGTCCTCTGCGGCGCGGCGCTGATGGATGAGCATGGCCGCGCGCACGCCCGGGTAGGCCGAGACCTTGGACACGTTGGCGTCGACCTGCGGGGTGCGAATGGCAGCCGAGGCGTCCTTGCCGTCAATGGTCAGGCGCGTGTCTTCGCCAGTTCCGTTGGTAAAGCGGATTTCGATCTGCTCGGCGAGGGCGTCGATGGCCGCCTCGTCGTCCAGGTCGATGCCGCGGTCGAGCGCGGCGAACGTGACGGCGCGATACATGGCTCCCGTATCGAGCTTGTTAAAGCCCAGCTGGCGGGCGATCTCCTTGGCGATGGTGGACTTGCCGGAACCGGCGGGGCCGTCGATGGCGACGATCATGCAATGCTTCCTTTCGGTGGTTGACGTGCTGGTATGGTTCGCGGGCGTTGGGGCGCGGCGGGTTGCCTAGCCTGTGTAGCGCTCGCGGTAGGTGTTGCGCTTGGGTGCGGAGCCGTGGCTGCCGTGGTGACGCGTGCGGCTGGCGGGCGTGTCTTGGGGCTTGCCGCCGTTGCGCTTGGCGCTCGCCTGCTTGGGCGGGATGCCGCCGCTTTTAAGGATCTGCACCTCGCGGTCGGTGAGCTCGCGCCACGAGCCCTTGGCCACGCCCTCGAGCTCAAGGCCGGCAAAGTTGCAGCGGTGCAGGCGGATCACAGGATGGTGAATCTTGCCCAGCATGCGCTTGACCTGGTTTTTACGACCCTCGCGGATTATGACCTCCACGGCGGTGGTGCCGGGTTTGACGCCCTGGGGAGCTACGGCCTCGGCCTCGCGCGCGTTGATGACGCGGCAGATCGCCGGCTGGCACAGGCCGTCGTCGAGCTCGATGCCGCTGCGGAGTGGTTCCAAGTCGCGGTCGGACAGCCGTCCGTCCACGAGCGCCTGGTAGGTCTTGTAGACGTGCTTGCTGGGGTGCAGCAGATCCTGCGACATGTCGCCGTCGGTGGTAAAGAGCAAAAGGCCCGTGGTGTCGCGGTCCAGGCGGCCCACTGGAAACAGGCCCGGAAAGCGGTCGCGCGGGACCAGGTCGGCCACGCAAGGGCGCTCCTGCGGGTCGCTCATGGTGGTGAGGTAGCCGGTCGGCTTGTAGAGCATCAAGTACACGGCGCCCTGGTTGAGCTTGACGGGCATGCCGTCGACCTCGATGTGATCGTGGTCGACATCGACCTTGGTGCCCAGCTCGGTCGCGACCTCGCCGTTGACGGTCACGCGGCCGGCGGTCATTAGGTCCTCCGAGCCACGGCGGCTCGCCACGCCCGCGCGCGCCAAAAAGCGCTGCAGGCGCATGGTGTGCGGATAGACGGGCTGGGCGTCGGTGGCGGGTACTGCGTTACCCATGGCGCGCGTCTCCCCTACTTCGTTAGTCCTCGTCATGCAAATCCTCCGAGGTCTCGTCGACGACCAGGGTTTCCAAGTCCTTGACTGCCTCAACATCTTCAACATCGGTATCGAGCAGTTCGCGCTCTTCGTCCAGGTCATCGGCCTGCTCCTCGAGCGTGGACTGAATGCTGCGGCCGCTCAGGCGCTCGCGGATAAACTGACGCGATTGCTCGTCGGGGGCAAACTGCTCCAGGTCGGGCAGGTCGCGGGTGGAGCGCAGACCGAACTTTTCCAAGAAGGCGTTGGTCGTGCCGTAGATGATGGCTTGACCTCGCTGGGGGTCGCGGCCGAGCTCGCGCACTAGACCTTTGTCGACGAGCGACGCGATGACGCCGTCGGAATTGACGCCGCGGATGCCCTTGACCACCTCGCGCGTCACGGGCTGGTGGTATGCGATGACGGCCAGTGTTTCGAGCGCGGCCTGCGACAGCTTTTGCGTGTCCCAGCTCAACACATAGGCCTCGACCACGTCGTGGTAGGCGGGGTGCGTAAACAGGCGCCAGCCGCCGGCGACCTCACGCAGCTGAAAGCCACGGTTGGCCTCCTCGTACTCAACCTTGAGCTCGGCGAGCAGCGATGCGCACTCGCCGGGGGCGATATCCAGTGCGCCGGCGAGCGCGGGCGCACTCACCGGGTCGCTCGACACCAGCAGCATCGCCTCGAGGGCGCCTTTGAGGCTGTTTGCCTCCAGCGTTGAAAGGGTTGACATGGTTGCTGCTCCTATTCGGTGAGCTCGGGGCCCTCGCCGGGCACGTATGCCTCGGCGCCCTCGACGCGGTTGATTTGAATAGTTCCAAAGATCTCGTCCTGGCTCAGTGTAAGAGAGCCGCGCTTGGCGAGCTCGAGCATGGCCAGGAAGGTGACGACAAGCTGTTCGGTGGTGGCATCGCCGTCCAACAGCTCGCGGAAGGTGCAGGTTTGGTGAGCCATGGTAAAGCGATCGACCGAGGCCACCGTCAGGTCGAGCGGCACGCGATGCGGTGCCACGTGCTCGGCTTCCAGCAGGAAAGTCTGGCGCTTGCCGTCCAGGTCGGCGCAGATGACGGCGAGGCCGCGCAGGGTAATGCCGGCCAGGTAGTCGGGCATAAGGCCCAAGAACTCGGGGTCGGGGCCGGCCACGCGCGGATGCATGCGGCTTTCGGCCTGCATGCGGGCGCCAAGGGCTGCCGCCGCGCCCTTAAACTGCTTGTAGGCAATCAGGCGCTGGATCAGGACCTCGCGTAGGGCGTCGCCGTCGAGCGCGCTGAGTTCCTCGAGGTCATCGTCGTCATCGTCATCGTCGTCTGTCTTGCGCGGGGCCTCCTGGGGCACCAGCGAGGCGGCCTTGATGTCCAAAAGAGTTGCCGCGACCAGCAGAAAGTCGCTCGCCACGTCCAGGTCCAGCGCCTCGATGCGCTCCACCTCGGCAAGGTACTGCTCGGCCACCTCGCTGATGGAGATGGCGCCGATATCTACTTTTTGTCGGGTTACCAGCTGCAGCAGCAGGTCGAAAGGTCCGCTGTAGACCTGCGTCGACACGCGATACGACATCTTCGACCTCCTTTGACGGCGCCTTCGCGGCGCGGTTTGGGTGCATGTTACGACCGTTTTGCACGGTCGACCTGTAAGTTTACCTTAGATGCCGGCGATTGCGAAGTTGAGCAGCTGCTCAGCAAGTGGATACACGGTAACGTCGAAATAGCGGCCAATCACGTCGAGTCCTGTCCACATGGGCAGCAGGTACAGCACGATGATAAGGATCGGCATGGCGTATTGCTGCAGGCGGTAGTAGTTGGCGAGCGCCTTGCCTTTGAGGAACGGCACGATGATCGACGAGCCGTCGAGCGGCGGGATCGGGATGAGGTTAAAAAACGCGAGTGACAGGTTGACCACGATAAACGTGGCGCCGAAGTTCATGATCTGTGACGCCGTGGCAAAGGACATGCCGGTATAGAGGCTGCCATATGCCGCGTGCATGAGGGCGGCCGCGAGGCAC
Organism: Collinsella sp. TF10-11AT; assembly: GCF_003437565.1. NCBI lineage: Bacteria > Bacillati > Actinomycetota > Coriobacteriia > Coriobacteriales > Coriobacteriaceae > Collinsella > Collinsella sp. TF10-11AT. The sequence continues at coordinate 149,032 of NZ_QSQW01000004.1, read as the reverse complement.
GCGAGTGCGATGTTCGACGCGGGGCCGGCCACGCTCACCAGGACCTCGTCGCGTTTGGGGTGCTTGAGGTTGTTGAGGTAGACGGGCACGGGTTTGGCGAAGGCGAATACCGGGCCGCCGGCCGCGAGCATGAGCAGCGGCAGGATGATGGTGCCAAACAGGTCGATATGGTTAAGCGGGTTGAGCGACACGCGGCCGCGCGAACGGGCCGTTTTGTCGCCGAGCGCCCAGGCCGCGGCGGCGTGTGCGCTCTCGTGGATCACGATGCCCACGATGACGGCAACGGCGCTGGCGAGCAGGTTCATGAGGTAGCTGCTGGACATGGCGCTCCCCTAGCGGACGCGACGCGAGGCGCGCGTGAGCAGGTAATCGGCCACAAACAAAATGACGGCCACGATAGCGTAATCCAGGCGGAACACACCGCCAAAGGGCGACGTGATGACGCCATAGCCGGCGATGGCGCTTGGCAGTGCGCGTGAAAGCTCAACGACGAAGCCCACAATCTGCAGCTTGGCAGTGAGGCCGCTAAAGCACAGCAGCACGGTCATCGCGCTCATAAAGATGCCGCAGATGCGACAAGCAATGGCGATGATGCTCATCGCCACGGCAGCGGCCTTACGAGAATTCACGCGCGGTCTCCTCTTCGATTTGGGTGGAAAGCTCCAGCCATTCGTCCTCGAGCTTGGGCAGCTCTTGCTTAAGCCCGTTATATTCCCCCAGCGCGGCGTTGAACTTGTCTTGATCGGCATAAAGCTCTTCGCTCGCCATCAATTCCATAAGCTCGTCATAGCGGGCGCGCTTTTTGTCGAGCTCCGTCTCGATCTTCTTGAGCTGGTTACGCACGCCCTTGAGCTTTTTGTTGAGCGCAGCGCGGGCTTGGGCCTCGGCGCGCTTTTGCTCCTTGGTCTTTTTGCCCTCGGCAGGCTTGGGGGCGGCGACGGGGGTGTCGGCCTGGGCGGCGCTGGCCTTGGCGGACTTGGTCGTGGCCGGCGCGCTCTCCGTGGACGCCTCGGCGGCGGCGCGGGCTGCGAGGTCCTCGCGCTTGTAGAGGTAGTAGTCGTAATCGCCGTCGTAGACCGTGACTTTGCCGTCGCGGATATCGATGACGCGGTTGGCCACGGCGCGCACCAGGTGCTCGTCGTGGCTGATCAGCACGATGGTGCCGGGGAAGTTTTGCAGGGCGTTCTCGAGCATGTCCACCGAGTCGATGTCTAGGTGGTTGGTGGGCTCGTCCAGGCACAGGAGCGCCTCGGGTGCTACGAGCATCTTGGCGAGCGCCAGACGCGCCTTTTCGCCGCCGGAGAGGACGCGAACCTGCTTTTCGATTGCGTCGTTGTCGCTAAACAGGAAGGCGCCCAGCAGGCTGCGCTGCTGCGGCACGGTCCACTTGGGCGTGACGGTGTCAATCTCTTGCAGGACGGTATTGGACTCGGTCATGCCCTCGAGTGCGTGCTGGGCGTAGTAGGCTACGCCTACGTTGGTGCCCAGGTCCCGGGTGCCGGTGGTGGGCGGCTCCAGTCCGGCGATGATCTTCATGAGCGTGGACTTGCCGGCGCCGTTGGGGCCGACGAGCGCCACGTGCTCGCCGCGGTAGAGCTTGAGGTCGATATCGCTGTAGATGTGTTTGTTGCCGTAGGACTTGGAGACGCCCTCCAGGCCCACGACCATATCGCCGGAGCGCGGTGGGTCAGGGAACTTAAAGTCGATGTGCTTGTGGCCCTCGGGTAGGATGACAAGCTCCTTTTTGATCTGCTCGATCTTGCGGATGCGCTCCTGGGCCTGGGCTGCCTTGGTGGGCTTGTAGCGGAACTTGTCGACGAAGACCTGCATGTGGGCGATGTCGCGCTCCTGGGCGGCGCGCTTGGCGCGCATCTGCTCAAGGTTGTCCTCGCGCTGCTTGAGGTAGCTGCTGTAGTTGCCGGTGTAAGTGGTCACGCGACGATTTTCGAGTGCGGCGACGTGGTCGACGCAAGCGTCCATGAAGGCGCGGTCGTGGCTGACGATGAGGACGGCGCCGTCATAGTTGGCTATAAAGCCGCGCAGCCACTGGACGCTTTCGAGGTCCAGGTGGTTAGTGGGCTCGTCCAGAAGCAGCAGGTCGGGATGGCGCAGGAAGAGCTTGGCGAGCGCGATGCGCATCTGCCAGCCGCCCGAGAACTCGGAGCACGGGCGCTCAAAGTCGGTGACCTTAAAGCCAAGGCCGGACAGGATCTTGCGGGCGTTGCTCTCGAGCTCGTAGCCGCCCAGGTGCTCAAAGCGGTCCTGGACCTGGCCGTACTCGTTAAGGAGCGCGTCAACGTCCTTGCCCTGTTCGGAGAGCTCAGTGATCTGGGCCTGCAGCTCGTTGGCGCGCTCGCCCATGCGGCGGATTTCCTTGGCGGCGGCCATGACCTCAGCGAGGATGGTGGTGTCCTTTTGTTCCAGATTAGTTTCCTGCTCTAGGTAGCCCACCTGGCAGTCCTTTGCGTACTGGACCTGGCCGGAGTCGGGACTGTCGATGCCC
>NZ_QSQW01000004.1:146019-146519 GCF_003437565.1 Collinsella sp. TF10-11AT | reverse complement strand
CGTTTGGGCGACATCTCCCGACCATGGCGTCTCGGGCAGAAATAAAACCGCAGGTAGACGGCCTGCGGTTTTCGCGAAATACGGGGTATGGTCGAGGGGTCGGGGTTAAACGTAGTAGATGGGCCGGTTTCGTGGCGGCGGCATCGCAGGCAGCCGACCGAGGGCGTCCGGAAGTGAGCAAGCAGGCTATTTGCAAGTGAAAACTAATGCCATGAAAAAGAAAACAGGCCAGACATATTGCCTGACCTGTTGAAAAACCTGGTGGGCCCTCCGGGATTCGAACCCAGAACCCAGGGATTATGAGTCCCCTGCGCTAACCGTTGCGCCAAGAGCCCTTATAAAGTGGCGCTTGCAGTTGGGGTGGCAGAACAGCCTCCAACGCTTTGAACCACGATGTGAAATACTACCATGCGCGCGGCACCCGTTCAACGCACGATCTTGTCGACCAGGAGGATCATGCTGCCGCCTTTGACCTTGTGTGCCTATATGAAAAAAGGCTC
>NZ_QSQW01000004.1:119432-146009 GCF_003437565.1 Collinsella sp. TF10-11AT | reverse complement strand
CTCGCCGGGGTTGATCTGGAAGGACGCGCCGCTAAAGAGGACGCGTGCGCCGAAGCTTTTTTCGATCTTGTCGACCAGGAGGATCATGGTGCCGCCTTTGACCTTGTGTGCCAATATGAAAAAAGGCCCCAACTTGCGTTGGAGCCTCATTCAATGCTCGGGTGGAGACGAGGGGGATCGAACCCCTGACCTCTTGACTGCCAGTCAAGCGCTCTCCCAGCTGAGCTACGCCCCCGTGCGAAGAAGTACTATACGGGAACTCGGACCACGATGCAAGGACAATTTTGGAAAATTTCGCAGTCGCGGCGCGTTCCGCCATCCGCCCAACGGCCGTCTTGCCGGCGCCAGGCCCATTACCGGGGCCGACCGCGCCCCCGCCGACCCGGCGATTCCAAAACCATGCCGGTTTACGGGGCCAGGCCGGGAACCCCCGAGCATGCCGTAATCGGTAAAATCAAAATCGCAGGTAGGCGACTTGCGCATTCCGTGAAATGCAGGGTATGGACGGCCGGTCCGGGTCCAGCCCCGTAATCCGGCACAGTTTTGAAATGACATTAATTCACTAACAGGCAAACTAGGTAGTTCTAGCGCCTTGTCGCCGGCTAATTTCCGATTTCCAACCAGTTGCACAAAACATTTGCTCGCAGTCTCGTCTCGGCGCACTTCATTGCCTCAGTTTTGACTTTATAGCGAATCCCTAAACGGTCGCAGACACTTCTGACTATGGTGTCTAGCTGCTTTGAATCGTTGAGCATATCGTGAGTCACCAGGAATACATCGAATCCCATGCTCTGCAACGCAGTCATGCGTTCCGCATCGTGGTCAAGTATTGCACCTGAACCATGAATGACTTCACCTTGGATTTCGATAATTGCCCCTTTCATAAGAATCGGATTTACGATCACGATATCGCCGTAGCAGACCTTTTGACCTGCGATGCTTTGCGCCGATATGGAAAGAGGAGTTAAGTCGTTGGCATAAACGTTCGTGAAGCCAGCGCCGCCAAGACGCCGCGGACGGTTTAGAAGCAAGATTCCTGCAACCTCGAGCGGAGACGCAGCAATGCCGATAACCTGCTGAGCGGCATCATAAAACTGCTTTCCCCACATTTGACTTTTGACCTTGTCGGCGAAACGATGCAGGTCGCTCAGCTCGATGAGCGGCTTTCTCATCCAGAGAGAAGTACCTTTGAGTTTCGTAACCTCTCTTCCATCTTCACGCTTGCTCGTTTGGCTATCATTATCTGGGTCCTTAACGGTTGCGCGGGCATAAACTCGTTTCCAAGGAACCTCGTCTTCGCCTTCTCCAAGTTCGAACAGATCCTGCGTGCTGGAATTGCGATTCTCCTCTACCGCCATTTTTAACTGCATTTCGGCAGCGGGAGCCGGCTCGAAAACAGAAAACCAACCGCAAAGTTCGTACATAGCCAGTACGAGATCTATTTGGGATACAAAGCGTGTCATAGTAAATAACGTGTTAAGCGGATTGGTGACACAAAAGCCTAAATTAGTGTCGATTGTTGTGCCGGCATCCGATGCCCCTTCCCAGCGAATAGTAGAGCGCAATCCCGAGTGGTGATTACAACAACCTGGCGAAGTAACAGCGATAATTGGGGTCTTGAGGACTTCGGTTACAAAAGGGGCTTGGGATAGAGCTCGCCAGCCGTCTTCGGAGTTGGGCAGGCGCGGGTAGAGATTGCGCACCTGCGGTGGGCAGCGCCAATAGCGGAATGCAGTGTTTGCGCAGACGATATCGTCCATTTGCGCCTCCCCTGGTATCGGCCGTAGGCCGTGCGGATTGCGGGCAAGGTCGATTATCTACTGGCGCATCATGCGGGTAAGTACGGGTAGCTGACCAAACACTGACCAAAAGCTTGACGCAATCTATTGAAAATCCGCCATAGACATGAACGTGCTGGTACGAGCTGTGAGCCAGTGGTCTCTGTCTCCACAATTGCGCATAGATTGCGCAGAGAATTCAATGAATGAACGCAGATGCACTTTTCAAAACGTGCGATGACGACAACTAAAGTGAACTGCATAACATACAACGCTTTAGGTAAATTCGGTTCGATTTGGCATCATATGAAAAAAGGCCAGAGGCTTAACACCTCTGACCTGCGCTTTTGATGGTGGGCGATACAAGATTCGAACTTGTGACCCCATCCGTGTGAAGGATATGCTCTACCCCTGAGCCAATCGCCCGTCGCCTTTCGGCAAAAGAGATACTAACATAGCCGCGCGTGGTTTACCAAGAACTTTTTGCCCTCGATTTTAAATTCGTGGGTGCTAGCCAAGCCAAAACAATCAAAGCAATCTGAAAAACCGCAGCTAAACCACCCTTTATCGTTAAATCCACGAGGTCTCGGGACGGCAGATAAGTCGCGCGTTGTTGTAGGCCATGTCGAGCGTGAGGCAGGTGCGTGCGGCGTAGAAACCGTCCTCGCGCTGGATGGTCAGCGCCAGCTCGGGCTTGTCGCCGGTTAGGCACAGCGGCAAGAGCAGCTGGATCCGGCCGCCGTAGAACTGCGGCACGGCGAGTGTGTAGTTGGCGGCGGCGCGGCGGGCGGCCTCGACGACGGCACCCTCAAAGGCGCGGCGCAGCAGCAGCGAGTTACCCTCCCCCATCAGGCTGGCAGGAATGCGCGTCAGGTTCTCCTCGTCGCCCAGAATGTGATCGATGTTGGAGCGGATGGGAAGGCGGTGGTCAAAGACCAGCTCGGAAGGGTCCTCGGCAAAGCGTACGCGGCACGGCAGGTACTCAAACGAGACTAGCATGGGGTCGCTTTCCTTAAAGGAGCCCTTCAAAAACCAGTGCTGGTGCGCGTCGGGCTTGGTGTTGGGCTCAAACAGGCCGTAGGTGGTCTCGTAGCGGCGCGTGTGCAGGCCGGTGTTGAATAGGCAGCGGACGTCGTCGAACACCAGCGGCAAGTTGGACGGGGCGGTCTGGTCCACGTCGCGCTCGGTCAGGAACACCGCGCGGCTAAACGAAAACGACAGGTAGTTTTTGAGGATGCGGTTGCCGGGGCCCCAGTCCTCGGGGTCGGCGAGGTCGACCAGGCGGTCGTAGCAGGGCTCGGGGCAAAACGCGAAGTCGTACACATTGCTGCACAGGGTGCTGGGGATCTCCGTGTGGTGTCCAATCCATTTCATAACTGGAGTGCGGATCCTTAGATTCTATACGCGCGACAGGTCGCCGGCTCGCCACAAAGCAATTGCGACCTTGCTTTTTGACGAGCTTGTCGCGGGAGTGGCTTTCGAAAACGAGGTCGCGGATCCAAGCGAAGTGCGGAGTAAAACCAAGGCCCGTCGACCAGACCCCGGTTTTACGCTTTTGCGACATGCGTTTTTTAAATAGAGGATGTGTTGGGGCTGCTATGGCTGCCATGTAATTTAAAAACAAAAGACCGCTCAACAGATAGGGGTGCCCCGGCATTGGCCGGGGCACCCCGTCTCGGAAGCCATATTGCTTACCTTTAGATCACTTGACTATTTACGAAAAGCAAGGAAAACCGCCGCTGCGATGCATATGATGCCTATCACGAGCGGAAGCCACGCCTTATCTTCTTTATCCTTAACAAGAAAAGCCTCAATTGCGGACGCAAGGACCAGGAATCCGCCGATAATCAGCAGATCAAGCGCAACGAAACGGACGGTCGTTATATCGGAAGAAACCCCTCCGGCATTAACGTTCACAAGCGTGAAGATCGCGGCAAAAATGGCGAAGAGAGCCAGAACATTGCCATAGATACGAGACTCGATGTTGGCGACTTCGTTCTTTTTATCCTCGACCTTCTTGAGCTCTCCGGCATAGACGTCGGAATAGTCGGCAAGCCCATTAAAATTGAGCTCATCGGAAAAGGCTCCATGGTAAGGATGAGCAACCGTGCCTTCGACGCGCTGGAATGCGACTTGCGCGATACCCTTAGATTTATCAAGGGCAATCGTGTTGCCGCTTACGTTTGTAACACGGTAGAACAGCCGTGTTCCATGACCGGGGAAATATAGCGGCGCATCCAAAGAAAGCCCCTGGCGAATGCGCGAATTGCGTAAAAGAACGCTAGCGGTCAAATCGTTGGGCAGCGCGATACATTCAACGCAAGAGACAAAAGTCGAGTCTCCAGGGCCAAGTTCGACCTCGGATTGCTTGCTTTCGTTAACGTAGAACCCGTCAGTGCGCAAGTCATACGTAACCTGTCCGATGTTCGAAGCATCGGCATTGAGCAGCACCTTGCTGTCGATGAGCTCCTGAATCTTAGTATCGCTCAAGTACATATGAATCACTTCCTTAGGACAACGAGTATAGCACTGAGGTATTGCGCTGGCGGCTGTCCCCAAAGGGGACATAGGGGAAGAAGTTTGAACACATATTTAAGGCTCGGACACGTGGTTGCGATTCCTATTCCTCGTCCGGAAGTAGAAACCTGGTATACATCTGAAAGACGGCAAGAAGAAATAGGTCTTCCATGGTCTCGATTCTCTCGCCATCGAAACCGCCGGGGCACCCGTAGTCCTTATCGTTGGCCTCGTCACCAGAGCCGTAGGTCGCCGCGTAGAATGCAACGGTTAACGCGAATCGGCAGGCCTCAATCTCGGAGCTCGATTCGAATTGATATTCATTTTTCAGATAGGAAATGGGGGCGAAGGAAGCGACCCTGGATTCGAAGGCCTCGGAAAGGACCTTACGGATAAGGTAATCGTACCCCGGGGAACAGCTATCAGGGGGCAGAAAGGAAGAGTCCAGGCACTCAGAAAGAAGGTCAACCCGAGGTTCTGGCAGCCTCTCCCCCGCATACCTTTCGAGGCTGCGAAGCACGTATTTCCCATCATCATAAAGAACGGGTTCATCTTCTGGGAAGCGGTCACGGAGGGCGGCTTCGACTGCGGTGATGCAACGGACGAACAGGTCATCCTCTCCCCTGACCCGCAAGTCAAGATTGCAGTATTTAAGAATTAGATTCTGTACCTCCGGCACGAGACAACAAAAGTTCCGGTACATCTCACGTGAATAATAAAAAAGGTCATTGTGCATGGCGGCGACAGCGCAAAGCGGAATTAATCCTCTGTCTGAGTAATACTTCGAGATAAACTCGATTGCCTGCGCCTTATTCCCTTCGGCGTGTCTGCGTTCGTCTCTTTCGTCCTGGCGACGCTCGAATTCCTCCATGCGCTTGCTCTGGCAACACTGTTTCTTGCCAATGATGGCTGTCACAATTAAAGAGATAAACGCGCATATTAATTCAGCCAATTCGTTCCACTTCACAAGAAACCCCCACAATACTTAATGGTGTTGCAATTCTATATACCAAGCAATTCTACGCATGGGACGTAGGCCTCGACCGCAACAGCCGGATATACGCAAAAGAGGGGTTAGACCATACTGCTTGCACTATAAATGAATTCAGCGGATCTAAATCCGCCTTGCGCTCGACCCTGATTGTTGCATTGCGGTGCTCTGTGTACTGCCGATATTGCGCTTGGGCACCGGAGCCGACATAAGTCCCGGTGCCCTTTTTGCTGTTTGTGATCTGCACCACCTTATTGTTGAATTCTTTTCTCCCGTATATCAACCCGGGTCTCGTTGCCGCGATTCAGCCCATGGACGCGTCCGTATGGCCTCTGCCTTCGATAATTGGGCGCCTATAAGCAAACAAGCAAATAGCAATGCCTTGTGGATGTCCCTTTCTTCCAAATGGCAGCTATCTCAACAACGACATGCGGCAGCTAGAAGCATTGTACCAAGCAGGAAAAGCGTCACGGAAGCTGCGACCCAGTTGTTGTCGCCGGTCTTGGGGAGTAACGCAGTTGTCGCGGTGGCGGTTGCGGTCTTGGGCTTATAGGACGTGGACACCGTGGTCTTGGTTACTGTCGTTGTTGTCTTGGTTGTCGCGGCCGCGGGCTTCAGCGAGGGATTTGCCGTGGGTACCGTGGTGGGCTCTCCGGTAGCGGGGTTGGCATTGGCGGGAGACTTGTCCGTGCTATCGCCCAGCACGTCGTGTCCATCGGTCTCCCCCGCCGGAGGCGTGGCCACATCGGGCTCAACCACCACATGCGGTGCCACCGCACCGGAGGCGTCCACCACGCCGCTAGCACCAAAAGCCCCACCAGCAGGCGTCACAAACCGCGCAGATACAAGTGACCCGCCCGTGCTCGCAAGGCCGCCGTCGGCACCGGTCGCATCGAGCCACGAGGCGTCGACGGAAAGCCGACAGCCGGCCGCACCGTCGCCAAGGCCCGCATCCTGCAGACACACGCCGTAGGCGCGCACGCCCGCTCCGGACCCGGCGCCCGCGGCGACGAAGCGCCCGCCGCCGCGCACGGCCATATCGCCTGCGATCACGCCGGCGACCGCCTCGTCCGTAATATCGGCCCCATCCGCCCGCGCATCGACGGTGCATCCGTCCACCACGAGCGCCTGCGAGACGTGGATCCCGCACTGTGAGCCCGTCGCCGTCAGGGTCCCGGTACCGCGAAGCGTCAGGTTGCCCCACACCTCCATGCCGCACAGCGTGATGTCCGCATCGGGCGCATGCGACTCCGTCACGGAGTTTTGCCCGGCAAGCGTCAGCACCAGGTCGCCTTCGGCGCCGATGGCCTCCCCCGCGTAGCCGTTAAGCTCCAGGTGGTCGGCATCGGTCCAGGCCCAGCCGGGGCCCGACACGCCCGGCTCGTAGTACGTCTCGCCCGCGATGATGAGGCTCTCCGCGCCCGCGGCATAAGAAGGCCCGCCCAGCAAAACGCATAGGCAGGCCATGGCAACAATCGCAATGTAATGACGGCTGGTGTGGGACTCGGCAGCAAACATACCCGCTCCGATCTTCGCAGGAGCCAATAGAATGTGCACCAGAAAATGCCCTGGTAGCAGCAGTTATTAGTTTAGCGAGATCAGACGATGAGCAAAGAATAAAACCGTGATCAACTCCCAAAATTAGGTGTAAATCGTTTTGCCAGTCGGCGAAAGGAAGAATCGCCTCGAGTCGATTGGCGTTCATAAATTCCTAAGTCTGTAACAAAGGACCCTTACAGGTTGAAATCGTAAGAATAGCCTACTTTGACAATTGCTTAAAATCCTGAGCTGATGATTCCGCAGCCTCAACCATTGTTAACCAATCGTCTAATTTTGGAGGACGAACGGTCCATAAAGTATCTCGGCCCTTCAGCACATCTTCATTTGGTGGAACCATTGCACATATAGCTTTGTTTCCGTACTGATCATCTGGGCTTAAGACTAGCTTACGTTCAGAATCTTTTATTTGGTCTGCTGAGCATTCTGAAGAACCAATTACTAGAGTAGTCTGTGCAAAACCGCAGAATGCCTCTTTGCTTCCAAGCTTAACAGCTATAGGCTTAATCCAGCGCGCTAAAGAGGGGTATTCAAAGTTTGGGACTTCATCCCCTTCTAGATTAAACCCATGTGATTCCCAACTATATACAATCGTTTCGCCATCGAGCAGTCTTGCTGCATCTTTAATATTTGCGACTTCTCCTTTAGTGATTTTAAAATAATCAGGGAAAGGCATTTCGCCGTCCGCAGCCCTGTTAATAGTTTCTAACGCAACCGCAAGACCGTATATGGCATTTACTTCGGCAACCACATCATCCCTGAGGCCGAGATAAAAATAGAGAGCACTCGTGCCATCGATTCGAAGCTCCACTTTTTCATCTTCGGCTTCGCTTAAGAATCGATAAGTTCTTACTACATCTCGAGAACGCTTATTGAGTAATTTGTTAAATGAAAACTCATAGTTAATCGTTCCGCCGGACTGGCTGCCGATCCATTTAAAGCTCAATCGAAAGGTTTCCGTCGCGTCATGGGCAGAAAAGAAAGCTCCCTTCGTTCCATGAGTGGCCTTATCAACTATTAGATGTAGTTCACCACAGCCTTCCCAGAACAACGAAGCCGACCTTATGCAAGTTGATGTGGGCAGATCAAGGGTCTTAATGATTCCCTTTCGAATACCATCGCAGGAACGTCCAACGGGCAATTGGTAGGCCTGATCAATCACTTCCGCCGGCAACGAAGTGAAGGGCATACCATACTCGATAAAATTTTTGGCCTGTTCCTTCTCATCGTCAGTCCCTGCAGTGATTTTCAGTGAAAACCTTAATGGATGCAGCATTGAAGCAATTGGCGTCTTTTCAATTACGTCGATTGCGATTCGACCTGCTCCCGGGGTTACTAGAATTTGGGACATAACAACGCCAGGGGCACATGCGCAAAAATCATCGCGTTTGTCGTATTCTGAGAGCACGTGAACTGAATATGCATAGTAAGGGTCCAGTTTATCAAGATGGGAACATAGATCGCGCAGCCTATTTTCGAGAATGGCTGGATCGCTGCAGTCTGGAAGATTGGCCATGGAGAGCAGTTTCGCAGCATACTCAGAGACCTCTTCTTTTCCATTTGAAAAGTAATAATCAATTACTTCTGGGTGTTTGGACGCCCAGCCATCAACTCTTGAAAGGCCATCCCAGACGAATTTTGTACCAGAAGTTTCAACCAGCTCCTTAGCCCATCTTAGATTCTCATTTGTGGGATCTAATGGCATAACAAGATGCCAGCTATTTATTTTTACATGCAAATCGACTGTGGTTGCCGATAATTCCTGCCACGAATTTTCAATCTGAGCTTTCTGGCCGTTTTTTAGATTTTCAGCAAATTTCTTAATTTGATATATGTCGACCGTTTCAGCATCAAGGTAAACGATAAGGTCAATTCCTCCATCGCCCCTAGAAGGTCGAATTTTAATGGCGTCTCGCTCTTCAAGAGAAATAAACGTCGCAAGAACTGACTCGATATCCTCACCTGAATATCGAGTCCAAGGGATACGTCCAGTCATCGCTGCACCTCAATAGAAGCTAAATAAAAAAATCCAATCACTAATTTAAATATTCGGGTTTAATGAACTTGATTCCCCTCTTTTTAATGGCCCTCCACTCATCAGACGGTAACCACTCTTTTGATCGAATATGATAGAGAAAAAGCCACATCTCTTCAAATTCACGCCCTTCTATTGGGAATTCCTTAGCATGCTTTGTAAGACGATCAAGCAAATATCCATCGCCAAAATGCTTGGCGTAAAGATAGACGAATAAGTATAAAAGACAGTCATTAGCCCTTTTGATATCTTCAAAATCGGGCATATCAACCTTAAAATCGAACTTAATTGCGTAGTAAAGGCCGTAGCAAACCGAAAGGTGATCACCGTGATTAAGACAATCAGAGATAATAACCTTTGAGAGACACTCAATATAATCTTTGTCCATACTCAAAGGCTCAATTATTGCTTTCTCGAATGACGGCAGCAAATAAGGAAATACGATTGCAAGGTGCATAGCATAGTCCCGAAAATAGGCTTTTGCCGAAGGCTTTAGTGAGCGCGATGCGAGCATTTTGAACGCGTATAGCAGTATTGAGGCATTATTCTGGTAAGAAGGAAGAAGACTGGTCGCGTATTCCAAAAAAGATGACACATCTTTGTAATCAAGCGGGTCCGATTTATTAGGTTCATTGCGCCTTAATGAATTTACCCAGCCATTAGAAAGCGCTATGGGTAATTCTAGTATTTCAGTTTTCTTCTGATTCAGTGTTAGACGAAACTTGGACAGCTCTTCCTGCAACGAGATGATGAACTGCTCGGCCTCGTATCGCGATGCGACATAACAATTGTAGTCATCGATATTTCGAATAAATCTATAGCCTTTGTTAAATAAACTAGCATCGATAACTGTGAGAATTAATTCTGAGACAACATTGGAAGCGTGTGGACCGATAAGTAATCCGTGGGTTTCGCCGTCGCACGCCTTTTGAAGTAGTCCGTCAATTTCGTTCGCCCAACCGCCCCGACGGGAACTTCTATTTTGCTTTGCGTTATCCTTTCCCATAATCGCCCAAGGCAAAGAATGCGTGTATATACTCGGAAAACAAGTGGAGATGTCGCATTTCACGAGGTATTTTTTACCAATAAGAATAGTTGGTTCAGGGTTAGGATCAGTCATCCAGTTTGAATAGTTCATTTGGAATATTGCTTGCGAATCGGGAATCACACGAGGATGAATCCTGCTAACTGCATAAGGCTGCGGTAATGTGTATTTTTGAACGTGACGGACTATATCGCCCCAATTGTCGGCTAAACCGCGGACGAGTCGCTCGTAGGTGAAGGGGGTTGGTATGCCGAATTTTCGATATTGTCCATTGCACCGAATGTAATTAAATCTAATCCACTCTGAGCGTGAATCGTTGCTTGCCATTTTGCGATTATTGCAATACGTAACAAATTGTTCTGCCGAAAAAATCGGCGGTAGTTTGTCGGCAAACCATCCGGCAAGCATTAGTCCGTTATAAACAGCATCTTCGGATAACTCTTGCCAATATGCCCAGTAAGGCTTGGAAGGAGCAAAGAGCTTGTCACATAATTGAGATTCCATTGCCGACCTTAAGATAGGCTACTTAATGAACAATAGTTTAATCAAATAGCTGCATAGATATTTATGAAATACTTCAATTTAGAAGTGTGAATCACATTGAAATTGCTGTAATTAATTTAAAGGATTTCTATGTGCCTGCAGTCAACCTATTAATACCGATCCGATTGCTTATACTAAATGCTGGCTCGGGTCTACGTAACTAATACGAGCCAGTTATATTGCTCCTATTATATTGAGGTCCGAGAGAAGCGGGGCCATCGCACTCCCCAGATGTCGCCAAACAAGTCCTTCGCGTACGCCCTGTCTCTGCTACGAGCTTGTCCGTTTAAGTAGGCTTTATCGTGCTCCCGTGACGCATATCCTTAATGTAATTACTTCTATCCTAAAAGTCCTCCAACGGCAGGCGAAGGCCATCATATGAGCCACTAGAAACGGCCAAACTGCGTCACGAGATAGCTTGCTTGGACAATCGGTAGATACGGAGTGTTGCCACTAATCGACATGTAATCTATCCATTCTCTCAGCGCCATATAGGACCTGCTAGTTGCATTTGGCGCTGAATTGCACCTCTCTTGTTTAGCTGGCATAGAGTTTTGTATGATGCGGCAAGAGTGTTTTCTCTTTCAAAGAGATCTTGCCGTTGATCGGGCTCATCTAACCTTTCAGAAGCCTGTTCAAGCGTCCATTGATATTCCCTTGCATTCTTGAGCATCTTATTAAATAGAATCTGATACTGATACATTGAAAACAAAAGGGATTGATAATCTTCTATGAATTCGGCAATTGCCTTTCCACTCTTTCCCTTGAAGCAAAATCTCGCCTCCATGGCGAGCGATCTCATTTCATCAAGCTTTAAATGCAATTTAAGTTGAAGGTCGGCATCTAACACCTTATTAATTGAGGCTGAGATTGATTGCAGGTACGTGGTGTTAGTCAGCCATACAAATAGTAGGTCGATTGCCATTTGCGGTTCGTCGTCATGTTCCAAGTTCTTCGCGTTTTTTGCGTAAACGCTCATGAGATTATCGACGGTTATCCATATATTTAAACGTCGATTGAATAGAGACTGTTTATTGCTGAGACGAGCCTGGTAACAAGAAATGAGCAACGCGATGATTGCCACAATCGCTGAGATGTACTCAGGTAAATTTGTTAGGTTCATTGTCTCCTCCGCAGCCAAAAATCAATTGGCAATACTACAATTATCGATCTGCATTCAGGATTCTCTGACAATAGGAATTACGTTACTGAGGTCATTGATCGTAGTAGAATATCCGATTGATTTGAAAGTCGTTCCACATCGTAGCTTATGCTGTTAGTTGATTGGTTATATGGGCTGTTTAGGGGATAATTCCCTAATTGATATCCTTTCCTTTAAACGACGTGGATAGCATCATCAGAAGAACGTCGTTGACCATTCGTCCCCTGAAGTTGCAAAGCGCGGTAAATGAAATCATACTAAGCAGTTTCATGCCCTGCTCATCGATCCTTCCTTTTTCAGGAGGGCAGTAGACGATTAATCCGCACTGGGGCTTTTTACCTCGGACAACAGCATTGAATTCTTCGTTGCTTAGATATTCATGAACAATAATCATTAAAAGCGCTGATTGAGCTTCATCAAGGTGTTTGTTGGTGACATGCTGAATATTTCTTGTTTTAATAAGGCCGGAATTGACCAAATCTTTTCGAATGTCATTAAAATCATCAAGTCCTGCGATAATAGCGATTTTCTTTGCGAATAACGCTAGCCCGAATCTGATCAGGGCTTGAGTAATGCCAGCAAAAGATCCCGCGGCAACTACCAACAGTGCGATGAACCCAAATACTGAGCAGATAGCAGTTATGCAGTCACGGGCGCTATAAAAGATTTGTAGGAGCTGTAGTATTATTTCCAACAATTTATCCATATCAATTATCTACTCCACATTAATGAAAAACGGACGGGTCCATCGTACGCAATAGCCTTTACGCACAACAAAGCACTGCACGATATGTTTTCCGGTATAGGCTGTTTCTTCTCGTCTTGAAGTTTTCCCTTCGTTGGGAGCTTCAAAGCCCCCACGCTGACAGCATCGCATAGCCTCTTCACCGGTATTGGTGATCTGCCATCTTACACGCCCGTCTTTAATTGGGCTGTATGTGACTTTATATATCACTGAGGACCCTTTCGGAACCGCCGGCCCATCATTTGGAAGATTGATTTGTTTGCCCGAAGGAAGAGTGGCAGTTGCAGTGATGGTTGCATTTGGTTTTTGAGATTGCAAGGGATACTTCAGCTTTTGTCTATGGGTAACGGACAACGCGCGTTCCTGTGCAATTCGCCTCGTTCCAGCTGCGTAAGATCTCGATTCATTCCCTGCTGGGAAATTAATGCCAAGAATGGTTCTCCAAATATCGTTGCCAGTGCCTTTTTCTGCAAGAAGATCAAGTTGTTCGATCAGTCTATTTGAAAACTCAAGGAAGTCGTTGTGTTTGTACTTTTCCGCTAGGTTATTTTCGCAAAATGCGGGATCTTCGATAAATGGAGTGTTGCCAGAACTTAAATCTTCTGAGTACGCTTCTGACAAATTGGCCATTGTTTGCATTACACGCTCTTCAATCGTGAGGTGCGGTTCTGGTAAATTATCAGCAATCATTTTCTCAAGAGTAATTCCCTTTGGATATTTGACATTCGATGGACAGTTTTCTCTTCGCCACCATTTAAAAATTTTCACCAAAGGCTTATATGCATTTTCATACCCTTGATTAACTTCTGTTGTCCAAGAAATATGTTTCTTCGGATCAGTTCGCTTCCAAGTGCCTTCCTTAGATGATCCAATATTAAGAAAACCGTTTTCATCTCTGACCAAGGGCACAACATCAAGATGGAAACTTGCCATATCTATACCGACAGAATGATTTTGAATAGTCGTTTTTTGGTAACAGCTGCGTAGTTTGAGGGCCTTTTCAAGCTCATTCAATACAAAAGTCGGAGAATCGTTTGTTGAACGACTAGTTTCGATGACAACGTCAATATCGCAGCAATCCGAATTCTTTTTTGGACGAATGAACGTTTGCTTAGCGTAAGATCCTGACAAATAGCTGTGAACATAAATATGTTTATAGCTCTCACAAGTTTTCAAGTGATTCCTAAGATTCTGGTGAAGTCTGCTTGCTTCATCGATAGTAGATTTACTTGGGTTGATATCTTTTAGAAAAGACTCGAAGTCGGTACTGTTTGCCACAATTCTCCAATTCAAACGTATGTTCTATTATAAGTAATAATATTCGAGTAGATTAATTTATGTGACATCAATTTAAATACTGATTCGAATCTTAGATTGATAGTTTCTGCCAGGGTGTTTTTGGTTTTCCATTTATGAAATCGACCCCTGAGGATCTGTTTTACTCCTCAAGGGTCGATTTCAATTTATATATCAGTTTAGAAAACAGTTGATGATTCAGAGACCGGAAGGCCCCCGAAGATCGTGTCGAAAATGTGAGCCTGATTCTAAATCAAATTATGTAGTCATCATGACCCTAGCATAGAGTCTTTTATTTGGTTTGCTTAACCAAGTACCAAATAGCGAAGACACATTCAAGTGCTTACGGAGGGTTACGTTGGTTCAAAAGTTGGCTTAGTCAATTTTTGAACCAACGTAAGTCAAAACTCATGGAGAGAGTTTACGTGGAAGTAGCTAAATTTCGGCTTCCGTTATTCGCAAGTTGCTGCTTGCGTTGTAGTTAAATCAATGAAAGATAAGCATGCAATTGAGATGCTGACCGCTATCATCCAGACGAATGATAGTTACCACTCCCCCATGCTTCAGATTACGGCATGAATAATGCGCCGAGTGTATATCTAAGCGCGGCTATCTCGCTACGCCTTCACCACAGGTGTCGCTCCCGAGCTTGATAGGCGACAGTTCGATGTGGTCTTTACTTGCGTCGAATTGACCCAGCAGGCCAGCTATGGCGGCGGATACACTATCATCGATGTAAAGACCGCATTTGCCTCCACGCTCAGCTGCTCGCGCGAACTCGACGAGCTCGTTTCGAATTCCCTCGCCGTCAAGCTGGAAGAAATACCGCTTGTTTTGAGAAGGATCCTCTTTGCGTACCTCGAAGTAGTCTGTTTTCCACCAGGGAGCGGGTACGTAAATGTAGCCATCCGTGCCGGAAACCACAAGCGACCCCTCAGATTTAGCCGCCTTGCCGAAAACCGCCTCGCCGTAGCCATCCTCGAATGCCAGTCGGATCTCACCAAACGCGTCAAAGCCAGCGTGACCTTCAAGGTCGGCCCTTACAAAATCGGCTGATTGATAATTAGTTCCGAGTAGCTGCAAGATGGGCAGCAACGCTGCTGGACCCCAGGCTTTGGAGCTCGACCACTTGCCCTCAACGCTCGAGATGTCCTCACTGCCAAGATCAACAAGGCTGGTGCATACAGCGCGCACCGACAGAACTCGTCCAATGTGACCACTCTTGGCGAGCAGAAGCAGTCGATGGTAGGCCGTTGAATACGCCGTCTTGATCGCGTCGGCCAAAACGAGGCCCTTTGAGCGTGCGAGCGCCTGCAGTTCCTGGCACGCCTCACGCGTTGAGGCAATGGGGCTCTCACATAGAACATGTTTGCCCGCCTCAAGCGCTCGCTTAATCTGTCCATAGTGCTGATTGGGATGCGATGCAAGGTAGATTGCGTCGCATCGACCGACTATCTCATCGAAATCATTAACCTGTTCGACTAAGCCACAGCCTGCGAGGCTTCCATCACTGTCGATCATCGCGCAGGTGGGGTCAACGCCATTCACGAAGGCACTTTCACGCAGATACTTCTCCACTAGCACACGCTTGCCCACGTACCCCATTCGTAGATGTCCACTTTCGGCGCGAAGCTCGGTGCTCGAGACGCCTTGCGTGCGATCAAGGTAGACTACCTCACAGTATTCCCTGAGATAGTCGAACTTACCAACCCAGTCAGAGCCTACGGTGAACACATCAATTCCCATACGTCTGATGTCGTCAATCTTCTGGCCCTCGTACTCTTCAACGATTACTTCGTCAGCAATCCCGAGCTCTTGGACAGAACGCATGCGCTCGTTGAGGGTTTGGGAAACGTTAATCTTCCCGCGCACCTTGTCGAAGCCATCGGCGGTTACGCCCACGACCAGGTAGTCGCCGAGCGCCTTGGCGCGTTCCAGCAGGCGCACATGGCCCCGGTGCAGAAGGTCGTACGTTCCATATGTGATCACTTTCCTCATGGGCCTCACCTTCCCTTTCGTGGCTTGTTTAGTAATTGCCGCAGTGCTCGAGCTTCGCGACGTGGAAGGCTTTCTCCCACCCATGGGCCTCGTACCAAGGCCACAGTGGCTCTATGTAGCAGTACAGCAAAGGTATGAGGCCGCGCGCGGCCACTTCGACGGCCAGCGATGAGAGCACCCGCGCCCCGACACCCTTCTCCGCGCCAGGGCGTGCCTTGAGCCCGGCGCAGACGGCAACATCGTCGGACTCGGCATAGGTTGCCATATGCGCAGCAATTCCTTCGCTATCCCTAATGACTATGCTCCTGCAGCCCTGAAGCCGCTCTCTCTCACACAACTGAGCCACGAGCGCGCTGACGTCGTAGTGCTTGCCAATCTCCTCGTCGCCGCAGATGAGCCTGGCTATCTCAGGATAGTCGGCCTCGGTCGCCCTGACCGCCGCGGGGTCTGGTACCTGAGTTCCGTCAGCCCGCATAACCCACCCCTCAGACAAACTGTAGTTGGCGAGCACGGTGGCGAGCTCTGCCGCTGCACTGTAAGAGGTCTGGACCATGGAGGGGTCCATTTTCTCAACGAGGGTCGCGACGGCCCGGATTGCGCGGTGGCCTGCCTGCCCGCAGAAGACGACCTGGAGTCCGTCATAATATCGGTAAACGACCGCTTCGAGTCGGCTTTCGTCGAAGACCTCCCAGCACGCAACGTTGTCGCCCTCGAACCCGTAGGTCAGCGCATCGATAAGTGCGTAGGGGTTTTCAACGCGCTGACCTTCCAGAACACGCCGCAGGCCCTCGTCCCAGCAGGCCACTTTCTTCACATTCACGTTCGTTTTCCTTAAAACTCGTAGCTCGATACCGGAGAGTGCTGCCCTCGGCGGTCCTCGGGCGGCAACTGCATGTAGTCGCCATAGATGTAAGTGAGGATCGCGTCGAAGTCACGTGTCCCCATCAAACGTTTCCCTTCGAACTCGTACTCCGACAGGTCCTTAAACCACTCCTTAGGCATCGCGTAACGCTCTTCGAGCGGATTTTCTCGATAGAGGGTACCGGTAGCTGGAAACAGCAGCGTCCTTACGCGGTTGGGGCTGTCGTCCGTGCTCTTGCGCTCCATTGGAGCGGCTAGAGCATAAACCGCCTTTGCGGGTATCTTGGACAACAGCGAGAACCAGGCCCTGAGCGGAGCCGACACGCGGGGGTCGAGTCTGCCGACCTCAGACCATAGGACCTTGCGCAGGCACATGCACCAGAAGTCCTGCAGAATTTGGCCGCCCACACCAAGAGGCACGTCGTCCATGGGGAACACGTCGACAAAGACTCCTGTTTTGCACTTCAAGTGCTCCTGTCCGACCCTCACGTACTTCGTTCCGGTGCGCCTGAGCTTGCCGTACCCCCACCTGTATTCAGGATCGCTCAGATGGTCCTGGAAGAAACAGATGGACGGGTCCATCTCATGGGCGACAGAACGGAACCTCTCGTAGTCCTCACGAAGCATTGCAATATCAGCATCATCATCCCAGGGGATATAGCCCTTGTGGCGCACTGCGCCAAGGAGCGTCCCGCCGAAGATTGTGTACGCAATCCCGTGAGCGCGACACACGCGGTCGAACTCCACGAGCATGTCGAGCTCCAATAGCTGCATGCGCCGGAAGTCCTCTCCTTCTATGACCTTTACCTGTTTCATCTGCGCCCCCACCTAGAACAGACCCTCGGCCGATAGCGAGGTCAGGCAGTCGATAAGCCTGTCGTTGTCCTCCTCTGTGATGGCACCGATGTGCCCGATGCGGAACACCTCGTCGCACAGCGCGCCTCCGTTTGGGCACAGCCACATGCCGTACCCGGTTTTGGCGCGCTCGATGATTGCCTTTGCGTTGCTCGCGGGGCAACGGAGCGCCGTCACTGCATTGGAGGGGTTCTCGGGGACCATCTCGAGTGTGGTGCTCGTCAGGGCGTCGCGCACGGCCTTCGCGCGCGACGCGATCTCGGCGCGCTCCGCGTCGATCCCGCGCGCCTCGATCGACCTCAAACGCGCATTGATCTCAAGCAGCGTGTTGACAGCAGGCGTCCAGGGAGTCTGCCCACGCTCGCCGTTGCGCAGGGCTTCCTTTAGGCTCAAGTAGGAGCAAACCTCGGGATTCTCCGCTACCCTTTCCTGTCCGCGCGGCGAGAGAGCCATGATGGAGATGCCCGGGTGGCAAGCTAGCGCCTTTTGCGAACCCGTCAGCACCACGTCGGCGCCGAGAGCCGCCATGTCAATCTCTTCGGCGATGAACGCGCTCACTGCGTCGACGATCAGGGCCATCCCGCGCTCGCGGCAAAAGTCGGACAGGAGGCTCATGTCGTACAACAGTCCTGATGAGGTCTCATGCATGTTCACGAGCAGCGTACCGCAGCTGAGATCCACTGCGTCTTCGAGGTTTTTCCGCGCTATCTGGTGCCCGAACTCAAGTTCGATCTCGTCGACGGTGTGCCCGTGCAGCTGGCATAGGTCGACGAACCTTTGTCCGAAACTGCCGCCATTGACCACTGCAACTCGTTCAGCGGGCGCTAAAACACTCATCACAGCAGCTTCCATAGCGCCTGTGCCAGAAGCCGTTAGAAACACGCAGCGTGAATCCTTGGGTGCGGACAACAAGTCCAACATAATGCGCTCGTTCTCTTGCATTACCTGAGAGAACTCTGGCGTGCGGAAATAGGGTGCGCTCTTGGCTGAAACTTCCAGCACCTCGCTGGGACTCATAACCGGACCAACGGTGAAGTTAAGCATCTGCATTCTCCTTTGTTTCTTCGTTCACGCACCATGCCTTCAGGCAGTGCGTCTGTCTTTTGTCCTCCGGCGGCAGCTGCATGTAATCCCCGTAGCACTTGGTCAGGTATTCGTCCCAGCAGCCCATAGCGGGGAGCATGTGCTCCTCGAACTCAACCTCGACCATGTCCTCGTAGCCTTCCTTGGGAAGCGACCACCCGTGTTTGGCCAGTCCGAGTACGCTGCTGACGCGGCTTGCCGCGTCATAACCAGGCTCGGTTGCAACGCGCTCAGCCATTGCCATCATCTTCGTCTTTGCGTGCTCCGGATTAAGAAGCGCTTTGGCTGCGTTCTTTATGAAGCGTTTTCCCATTGAGTCCGAATTATGATTGGCGCTCGACCAAACGCTTGCACGCGAGGCCTTGTTCATGCGGACTTGCATGCGTTCAATCTCGCTTTCGTTAGAAGAAACGCCATCCATAACGAAAACATCTATCCAGAGCATTTGATCCATTACCCCTTTATAGGTAGGCTCCTGAGCTCTAATACTTTCGGTGCAGAACTTGCGCCAGGGGTAAACAAACGGGCTGTTCTCGGGGCCAACGAGCCTGAGTCCAGCCGGCAACTCGCCAGCAAGCGTTGCAAGACGATCGTAATCGGGGCGTGGCATACAGACGTCGATATCGTCATCCCAGGGGATGAATCCCTTGTGGCGAATAGCGCCAAGCAAAGTGCCGGCCGTAAGCGAGTATCGAAGGCCGTGTTCGGAGCAAAAGGCATCAAACGCTTCAAGAAGCTCCAGCTCCTTCTGGTGTAGCTCTTCGATAGAGAGTGGGTTGATGTTACACATGCAACTTTCCCTTCCTTAAACATTCAATCAGCGCAAACCCCCTGGTTCCAAGTAGCGCGACCTCGGCTATGCAGCGGATTACGCAGATCGCGAACAAAGATGACCGGCCGAGAAGCGCCATCGCGAGGAGCAGAGCAGCGTTAATAACACCGGAGGCAACAGTCGAGGCGGTAAGTTCGTTGACCTTACCCAAAGCGCCGAGTACCGGCCAGCCAATCAAGATCGAATAGAAAGAGAGCGGCAGGACAGGGCTGAGGGCAACCATGACCCAAGAACCCGCAACGTAGCCCTGTCCGCCAAGTAGAAAAAAAACCTGCGGGGACAGCAGGCAATACGCAACGGTGCCGACCAATAGCGCGGGAGCTGCCATAATCGCCATCTTCCTAACAGCGCCCAGATCCCGATGCGCCACAACATGGGGATACAGACTGCTGGATATCGGAGAATAGAGCGCTTGAACCGCGCTTACGGTTGTAAGGGCGAGCGACCAGTACGCAATTTCCGTCGGGTCGGTGAGCACGATTCCCACGACGAAAGTGGTGAACCCCGAGACAAGGGTGGTGCCGATGTTCGACACGCAATACACGGCAGATCTCTTTAGCTCAGCCAAGGCGTTTCGGAAGCCACCGAAGGAAACCCGCACGCCGTAGCGGGTTCGAACGGTCATGAAGCTCCAGATAAGCGCTACCAAGCCGCCCAGGGCATCCGCAACTGCGACGAGCAGAAGATCCTGCGGTCCATGGACCACCAGAAGAGTCAGGCCGACCGTGATCACCTTTGCCGCGAAGAAACGCGTGGTTAGCGGCTCCATGTCCTCAAAACCTTGAAACATGAAATCTGGTAGCAAGGCCCTGAGCACGGTGGAGACATAGGCAATCAGTACATACCCCATATTGTCCCAGAGCAGTGGGATGAACTGGGCGACGACCACGACGACCGCGCACAGGCCGGCGGCGAGGAGAAGACGAGCGAGCTCTATGGAGCCGAGCAGGCGTGAAAGGACCTCGCAGTTGTCCCTCAGGTCGACGACTTGCTTTGTTCCGGAAAGCATGAAACCGAAGTCGGCGAGCGTCTGGACGATTCCCATGAACGACAACACGTAGGCATAGACGGCGTAGCCACCCGTGCCCAGCACGCGCGTGAGGTACGGCACGAGGATGAGGGGGAAGACGTACTTAAGTACTTGTAATCCGTACTGCCAAATTATGTTTTTGGCGAGTGTATTACTGCTTTTCAATATCTATATCAACCCAAACAAATTTCAGTTTTCGTTTCTATTCGAGCTAAAGCGCAAGGCAATAAAGAGCGGGTGCCTGAGCCCTTAAAGCGAAAGCGACGCCAGCCGCCAGAGGACGCTATTGACTTCCAAAAGAACCTTCTCGGGATGGTCCATTTTTTTCGAGGAACGACTTGCACTTTTCCCCGGCGACCTATTCGCCTTCATCAACTCGCTAGCCAAAGCAAAAACGCAGCGAGATTCCCCGTCAACGAGCGCGACCGTGAGGTTTGCAAACAAGAGGCTGAGCTGATAGAGGGTCTGGTCATACATCCTCTGGTGAAAAGGAAAGCCCAATGTCCGGCGCGAAGCAAGCATGGCTTCGATCGTGAAGTACCTGTCTACAGACCTCTTGCTCGACAGGCTGTTCGAGGTTAACAAGTCAACTTGCTTTCGGTATGTGTAGTCCAATTCGTCGATGGTCGCCCCCTGAACCTCAGCACGATCATTTATGCCTGCGCAGTGTCCTCAAACCACACATCTTTGAGGAACTCTAGGCCTTGCCGCGTCTCGCGACCGAAGATCCTCCCCATGCAACGCCGCTCGAGTGTTTCGTCCCCACAGCAATGACCCGCCCGAGCTTGCCGATATAGCGGGGAATAATCACGGTGATGTCGACCAATGGTGTTGCAGGTCATAAGTCGTGGAGCTCGGGCGAGGAACGTTATGTGGTGGCCGAAACCCGGGTAAGCGCCCCCTGGCCACGCAGATTCAGGAGGTCCTTCCGAAGCCCCTTGCGTATCGCAGGCGAGGGGCTTCGGAAGGACCGAGTGCTTGGCGATCCTCCCGAGATTGTTCAACACTAGTCCCATTTAACAATCCTCATGAACCTAAACAAGTTGCCAGAAAAAGGAAAAAGGAACGACACCGTGCCATTGCGGCCGGTAGACCATAATTACTACAAAGAACACGGCCGTAACTGCGCATATGCCGTAAACGAGGAGGAACTTGAGCTTCGTATCGATCTTTCGGAATCGCAGCGCCACGTATAAGGCAAGGAAAAACGATGTAAACGTCGTCAGCCTCTGGAAGATGTTCACGAAGCAAGCGAGGAACTGGAAGACGACCTGGAGCATGGATCCATGGAAAAGAACCCTCTCCCCCTGTCGTCATCCGAAGCCCCCGCCCCAAACAAATGGGAAACGACAATCAGTAAAGCGTCCATGGCGGTCATGATCGGCGCCGCGAGCGCATTCCCCCCCGACCACGAGGACATGCTATACGTCGAGTACTTGTCGAAGTTCTTCCCAATGAAGCTCCACACGAAATCAGGGGAAAGGGCCAAAGCCAACGCGACGACGCCATAACCCAGCATGACTTTCTTTGTCGGTGCGAGCGCCGAGAGCGGAATGAGCGCGAGCATGACGATGGCGGTCGAGTGAAACAGGGAGCCGAAAATGACCGCCACAGCGAAACGGATCCTCTTCCCGGACTCCAGCCAAGGTATCGCCGCGATGATGATTGCGGCGGCGATACCTTGGCGCATGAGGTTCATAAAGGAGGCGTACGTCAGAAGTGTCACATAGAGGAAGAGTGCGAGCACGGGATTGCAGTCCGACTTATAGACCACATACCCGACGCAGGCGGTCATGACTGCACTGGTGAAGAGAAGAAGGAGCTGCGGATTGGGGCTGACCGCGTTCAAGGCCCGGAGGAGGTACAGGAACCCGGTTTCATACCAGGAGTGTGCCATCCACGCCGTCAGGTAAGCGTTCCAGTACTGGAGCGTATCCACTCCGACCGCGTAGCTTCTCAGGCCGGAGAGCGCGAATAAGACCAGGCAGGCCAAGATGATAAAGCCTCGTCTCTCAGCATCCCCGCGCGACACGCCCGTGATTACACCGAGAACGAGAATCACGACTATTTCCATCAGATAAATCGTCATGCGCGCCCAATCACCTTTAGATAATCGGTTCGAATCGACTTGGCGATCGAGGGCCACGAAAACAACTCCGCAACGCGACGTGAGGCCAGGGCCATCTCCGCATAGGCCTCAGCAGAGCTGGCGGCGACGACGATGGCTTCCCGCACGGATTCGGGAGAAAGGTCGCAGACCCATCCGGCTCCCTCGGCGAGGATGACGTCGGACATGTTGGTACCCGGGGTGACCACGCACGGCAACCCGTAGGCGCACGCCTCGAGCAGGCCCATCGGCATCCCCTCGTAGCGTGATGTGAGGAGAAAGATGTCCGCGGCGCGCAGAACCGCATCCTTCTCATCCCCGTATACAGGGCCGCGAACGGCAACGACGTCTGAAAGCCCCGCGGCCTGTAGCTTTTTCTCCATCTCGTTTGAGAAGCCGTTGACGGAGTTGCCGTAAATCGAGAGATGGAAGCGCGGTGAATCCGCGCAAGCATTCAACGGAGTAAGCGCTTCGAGGAGGACGTCCAACCCCTTTTGATAGGGCTCCACTCTGCCAACGAACACAATTTCGGGCACGTCGCCATGCCACGACTCCCGATGAGGGCGCTCCTTGGGCACCTCTATGCCGTTCGGCTCGATGAAGCTGTTCCGGTTCCATTTCTCACCGGACTCATCGCGTTCCTTCTCGGTAAGGTAGTGGATCGCAGCGGCGCCTTGAGCGAAACGGTTGTAGAAAACGGCGTTGCAGATTCGTTTCTTAAAGGTTTTCTTCCCCTGGTCTCCGCTCGTGAGGGCGCAGTGCGGCTCAATCACATATGGTATACCCGAAGACAGCACGCCCAAGAGGGTCGCGTTGGGATGAAACGCATAAAAAACCTCAAAAACGATTAGGTCAGGGCGCCAGATTCGACTTGTGAAATCTTCAATGTCGAAAGCAAAGTCGTTAGGGTTCCTGTAGAAGGGAAGGCCCCTCCATTCTACGCGCTCGACAGGTCTCATGTTATACCAGACAACCTCTTCGAGTTCGGATAAGGCCCCGATCAGTGCAGGCACACAGTACGTAGGGCCCGCGAAGCCCTCAAACTCAAGGTTCGAGAGAAATAGAATCCTCATTCAGCCTCAATCCTAAATCCTTTTAAGCACCGCGTGCGTCAGCTGCCAGAACAGACAATACGCGGAATAGACTGGGTTTATCTTCTCCACTTTTCGGTAGGCGTTCCACGTGCGGGAAACTGCACGGAATTTATTAGCGGAGCGGGAGCCGCCATGTTTCCTGTTCTTTGCAAGCACCTCGTCGAGGCCGCCGGCTGGAACGCCGCTCTTGAGGACCTGGAGCCAGACGACCATGTCTTCAGGGAAATCGAACGAATCTCCGAAATCGGGACAAACGAGAAGACTCAGGGGTATTTTCGAGAGGTCGAACGCGATGGTATGGCTGCAGGTCACGGTGTTCTTGAGAAAACCGTCGTAGTCGATGCTCTTGGGTACGTGTACGTAATTCCTATGCTGTCCGTCAGACTCAATGGTCTCGTACGAGGTGAAGCACATCCCCAGACCACAATCCCGCATGTACGCAAGCTGGTGATCAAGTTTATCCGGAAGCCATGCGTCATCGGCGTCCATGAACGCGACGAAATCGCCGGAAACGTGTTCGATACCGGTATTGCGCGACTTAGCCGCACCAACGTTGTGCTCGTTGGGATGAACCGAGATTCGACGATCCTTGTTCTCGTATTCCTTCGCAAGTCGAAGAGATGCGTCCGAAGAACAATCTTCGACCACGATGAGCTCCCAGTTCTTATAGGACTGAGAAAGAACGGAGTCGAAGGTCTCGACAAGATACGGCTCAGCATTGTAGAGGGGCATAATGATGGAAACCAGGGGAGAATCGGTCATACGTTACTTCCCCCTCCTCATTGCCTTGAACGTTTTTACGAACACGCGGGTATCCAACCCGAGCGACTGATGGCGCACATAAAAGAGCTCACGTGCTTGCCTCTGACCACTTCTCCACGTGGATTCGTTGCGGTCAGTCGCAGCCCACCAACCGGTGATGCCAGGCTTACATGCGAGCACCTCATCGCGTGCATCGCCGTATTCATACGTTTCCTCAAGTGTTACGGGACGAGGGCCAATGACGGATAAATCACCCGAGAGAACGTTAATGAATTGAGGAAGTTCGTCCAACGAAGTGCGGCGAAGAAAGCGGCCTACACGCGTGATTCGGGGATCATCGTCAACCTTCTGTTCGCGCTGCCATTTCGCCAGCTGATCGGGAGTCATGTATTTCTCAGGGTGCTCGTGTGCGTCAGAGACCATGGTGCGGAGTTTGAAGATATAGATAGTCTTTCCACCCTTACCAACTCGCTTTTGACGGAAGAACGGCTTTCCGGGAGAGTCAATCTCAATGGCGACGCATGCTGCTACAACGGGGATGGCCAACACCGCGCAGACCGCAGCAGAAAAAACGATGTCGAAAGCTCGCTTGAAGGCAAAATAGGCAGGCCCACCTTTCTTGGGGGCGGCAGCCTTGGGATCTGCGGCGGGAGCCCTATAGCTTCCCGGCGCCACGAAACCTTGCGCCGGAGCAGGATTCTCCACGGGGAGAGGAAATTCCGTAGCAACAGGAGTCTGAGAGTCTGCCCGCCAATCCCCAACTTGACCAATCAACGCCGCATCCACGGGCACATCCTTTACATATTCTGTTTTATCTGACACGTTCTCTTCCAAGATTTCGTCCCCGGGTCGGGGATCCTCCCTGTCCTTTGCGGAAATCGCCAGCAGCTAGGCGATCGCCTTTTTAAGATTGCGCATGACGCGCTGCTCGTTGGAAAGCACTGCGATGCCAACGCGGGTGGTTACGCGTCGGCCGCACAGATCGAGCTCTAAATAAGCAGTGCTCTTGCGTCTGTTTATGGTTTTGATAAGGCCTTCGTGGCCCAGCAACGGACCTGCCGTCACTACGACCTTGTCACCGTCTTTTAGGGCCTCGCTCATGGGCACCACGCGGTCTCCCCTATGCGTAAAGCCACCAATAAGCTGAACCTCTTCTTTTGCCAGCGGCACAAACTGACCATCCTGGGCAAGCACCCGGGCAAAATCGTCCATGCGCAGCAGATACTGTTGCACGGTGCGGGGATCTGCCGTATCGCAGATGAGATAACCGGGAAAGAGTGGCTTGGTCGTTTTGACCCATTCGCCGTGTACCTTAATCTCGGTTTGAAATTGGGGATAAAAGAGCTCCTGCATGGCGCTCGCCGGCACCATGTGCTCGATGCGCTCGCGCATTACGTCTTCGCGACCGTTAATGACCTGGATTACATACCACACAAGCACCACCCCCTTGCTGTCTTACGTGTGGCTCGCGGGGTTTGGGTATGGCTTCGCCAGGGCGCTTGTGCGCGAAGGCGCTCCATATTCAAACCCTGAGCCCAGTTAGACAAGCACGTGGCTCTGCCCCACCGTGAACGGTATGTATATGCGCAGTTGCTAGAGTCGCGGATGTGTATCGCAAAAATGACCGCGACCCCAGCTGGCTGCGTGCGAACCAGTCAAGCGGGTACAAAACTGGACCGCACGCAAACAGCTGTAGGACTGCTGTGGTTTGCAAAAACAACCAATAACACTGCCGAAAGAGAACTTATAAATAGCCGCAAAACAAGTGCAAAATCGCGCATGGCAATCGATATTGGAGCTCGTGGTGTTTCTGGCACCGCCGTTACGGCCGGATGCTGATCGACCCCGTGCTATGTGGCCTGTTAGAGCCGTGAGCACAGCTGAACTCATGTAACGTTAGGTATCCTAGCACAAGCTGATAGTGAAACTGATTTGGGTTGTGTCGGACAACATATGCGACAAATCCGTGCTTGGGGGGGTGTTTGCCTAAGTTGTTCACGTTGACGCAGGTTAATGGGGTGTTGTAACGGGCGCCCGAGTAAATGCAGGCAAACCTCGGCTTTAATACGCAAAAGGATTTACGTGGTGCTTACGAATAATGTACAGAACTGGGAAATTAATTGCACAACATTTTGCGGGCGTGTGGGCATGGGCGTTGCATTGTGAAGATGCTCATCGCACACTAGGCACGCCCGGCTACAGATTAAACGCATTTTGAGGCGGCTTGTTGGACAACTACTGCAGACGGCAAACTTGAACAGGAAAGCAACTTGCAAATTTTGCAAA
>NZ_QSQW01000004.1:0-119422 GCF_003437565.1 Collinsella sp. TF10-11AT | reverse complement strand
TTTTCGATCTTGTCGACCAGGAGGATCATGGTGCCGCCTTTGACCTTGTGTGCCAATATGAAAAAAGGCCCCAACTTGCGTTGGAGCCTCATTCAATGCTCGGGTGGAGACGAGGGGGATCGAACCCCTGACCTCTTGACTGCCAGTCAAGCGCTCTCCCAGCTGAGCTACGCCCCCGTGACGAGGTAGTAGTATAGGGGAAGACCTTCTTTGATGCAAGGACTTTTTTGGGTTGTTGGGGTGACTTACGGGATTTTTGGGACTGGCCTTAAAATTTCACCCTGGCCTTCGGCCAGTGCGCAATTTTAAGGCCAGTCCCAAAAATCCCTGCTCCGTCCCGATAAAACCCTCACGCGAATAGGAATCCGATTGCGGTTCCTTGGTGGACGGTTATGTTGGCTGTTGTTCTTACTATGTTGCTGATGCCCGTGTCCGCCAACAGGCCCAGGGGGCTGTGGTCTAGCTCCCATTCTAGGCCGTGTTCGCTTACCTTGGTGTTGGGGACAATGGCGATGATGGAGAATGTCTTGCCTTCGGCACCTTCGATAGCCCACGATTCGCCTCTGTGCAGAATGCGGGCCGTGGTCTCGTCCTCGACAATCCAGACGGGGGCCTCTTTGTAGCTGGCTAGTAGACCTAGGACGCTTAGGGCCATGTCCGGGCGGCCACCCGTGGCGCAAGTCGCCACCACTTCGGCACCTGGCCAGCGGCGACGGACGGAATCGAGGGCCAGTGCTAAATCGGTATAGTCCTTGTACGGGTCGTGGCGCTCTACCTCAAAGGCTTCGGTGGCATCGACCAACGCACGACCCGCATCGCTCACCGTGTCGGCATCCCCCACATAAACGTCGCAGCCCAGACCGGCGCCCAGCAGCGCGTCGAGTCCGCGGTCCACGGCGACAACGTGATCGCACTCCCCTGCTAACCTACGCAATAGATCCTCGCTCGCCAACACGGGCGAGCCACAGACTATTAGTACTTTGCAAGCCACAGACCTCGCCTATCCCTCAAACGAAAGCACGCGAGCCAAATCCAGCTCCTCGTAGCTGTCGATAAAGATATCGCAGTTGGCGCGCATGTCGTCGCGCTTCATGCGGCCGTGCGGGTCATAAATACCCACACGTTTAAAGCCGGCGGTCCCAGAGCTCTTAAGGCCAAAGACCGCGTCCTCAAACACCCACGCGCGCTCAAACTTGCACCCATGGCGCTCCTCCAGGCGGCGCAGCGCCAGCTCGTACACATCGGGGAACTGCTTGGAACGTCCTGCCTCACCCGTCGTGTTAACAAACTCCATGTAAGCGTCGAGCCCGGCTCCAGCGAGCGCGGACTGCACCAGCGCGGCCGGCGTGGACGTGGCCACGCACATGGCAATACCGGCCTCCTGGGCCTGCTTCAAAAATGCAAGGAGACCCTCGCGTGGCGGCACCTTAGAATAGCCATCGATCAGAATGTCGCTCAGCTCGCGATACAGTTCCTCGCCATTCGCTCCAATGCCCCAGGTGTCGTGGTAGGCCTGGCACTCATCCTCGAGCGACAAATGCTCAAACTGGGCAAAATCGTCGACCGTCACGTCAATACCGTGGCGGTGCAATAACTCGGGCTGGGCATAGGCCCAAACGGGGGTGCTATTAACCAGTGTGCCGTCGCAATCGAAAATAAAAGCGACATTGTGAGCGGCGGTCTGGGACATAAACATACCTTTCGATGTCAAATGGTAAACAACCTGCTAAAAACGTTTTACCAAACGTTAATCTACTAGTCTAGAAACCCTATTTGATAAAACTGTCAAGAGTTTTACCAACGCAATTCTGCCAGTGGTATAAACATGGCGCTCGCCGATTAAACGCCGCCGCAAATCCACTTTTCTCCATAAAAGTAACGAACAGGTGTTATCGTATTTCGTGCCGAAAGTTCCACCGAGCACGCGAGGTGGAACGAATCATAGAACTATCGCCGTCCCCTCGATTCGTGCAGCCTTGGACCTTTCGCATCTAGTCACCAAGGCAACACGCTGCCGCGTCATGATGGGATCAAACGTGAGCGATACAAAGCTAAAGCCAGCAACCAAAAAGCCTGCTACCCGTAAAGCCGCCCCGCACGCACCGGAGCTCTCTAAGGACGATGTCTACCTGTTTGGCATTGGCATGTGGGAGCGCAGCTGGGAAAAGATGGGCGCGCACCCCGACACGCAGAACCGTACGCGCGGCTGGCGCTTTTGCGTTTGGGCGCCCGATGTAAAGAGCGTGCATGTCATTGGCGAATTTAACGACTGGGATGAAGAAGCCAACCCGTTGGTGCCCGTGCATACGAGCGCTATTTGGGAAGGCTTTATTCCTGGCGCCGAGCAGGGCCAACTCTATAAATATCTCATCGAGACCAACGAGGGCGAAAAGCTCTACAAGGCCGATCCGTATGCCTTTAAGGCCGAGTGCCCTCCGGGTACTGCGAGCGTGCTGTGGACACTCGACGGCTATAAGTGGAACGATGCCGCGTGGCTCAAGCGCCGCGCTGACCACAACCACATGTCGCAGCCGCTCAACATCTACGAGGTACATATCGGATCGTGGAAGCGCCACGGCGATACGCCGCAGGGCGAGCCGGACGAGTACGGCAACTACCCAGGCCCCATGGACCCCTTCCCCGCACAGCGCGGCGAGTTTTACACCTACGACGATCTGTCGGTAGAGCTCGTGGACTACGTGCGCGACATGGGCTACACGCATATCGAGGTCATGCCGCTCATGGAGCATCCCTTCGATGGCTCCTGGGGCTATCAGACGACCGGCTACTATGCCGCCACGTCGCGCTACGGCAACCCGCAGCAGCTCATGCACTTTATCGATGCGTGCCACGAGGCAGGCATTGGCGTGATCATGGACTGGGTACCCGGCGGTTTTTGCGCCGACTCCCACGGCCTTGCCACCTTTAACGGCCACATGCTGTTTGAGCACGAGATTCACCCCAACTGGGGAACGCACAAGTTTGACTTCGCCCGCGGCGAGGTCCGCTCCTTCCTGGTCTCCAACGTGCTGTATTGGCTCGAGAACTTCCATGTTGACGGCATTCGCATGGACGGCGTGTCCAGCATGCTGTACCTCAACTTTGGCATCGACGATCCCGGCCAAAAGAAGTTCAACAAATACGGTACCGAGGAGGACCTGGACGCCAGCGCGTTTATCCGCCAGGTCAACTGCGCCGTGGAGGCCCACTTCCCTGACGTGATGATGATGGCCGAGGAGTCCACCGCGTGGCCGCTCGTGACCTATCCGCCGCAGGACGGCGGCCTGGGCTTCCACTACAAGTGGGACATGGGCTGGATGAACGACACCCTGCACTACATGCAGACCGATTTTCCGTGGCGCCCCGGCAACCACGGGCTGCTCACGTTCTCCATCATGTACGCCTTTACCGAGAACTTTATTTGCCCGCTGAGCCACGACGAGGTCGTCCACGGCAAGTGCTCGCTCATCGGCCGCATGCCGGGCGACTGGTGGCGCCAGTTTGCCGGCCTGCGCACGCTGGCTTTCTACCAGATGACGCACCCCGGCGCCAAGCTCAACTTTATGGGCAACGAGATCGGCCAGTTTATTGAGTGGCGCTACTACGAGTCCATCCAGTGGTTCCTAACCGAGGAGTACGAGACCCACCGTCATCATCAGGCGTTTATCAAGGCGCTCAACCACCTGTACACCGCCGAGCCCGCCCTGTACGAGCGCGGCTACAACGACGACGGCTTTACCTGGATCGACGCGGACAACTCCAAGCAGTCCATCGTGAGCTTTGTGCGCCAGGGCGAGGACGTCGATGACGACCTGGTGATCCTGATCAACTTTGATCCGGCAAGCTACGAGAGCTTCCGTGTGGGCGTGCCGCGCGAGGGTGACTGGGAGGTCATCTTCGATTCCGACCGTCCCGAGTTCGGTGGCAGCGGATACGCCGGTGAGGAGCCCTACACCTGCTCGAGCGAGCCCTATCCCTGGAACGGGCAAATGGACTCCATCGAGATTAAGGTTCCCGGCCTGGCAGGCGTGGTGCTTAAGCGCCGTGGTCCCAGCAGCTACAAGCCGCCCGTGGTCGAGGAGCCCAAGAAGGCAACGCGCAAGCGTACGTCCTCGGTGAAGCCCAAGGCCGCGGTTGCTAAGAAGGCTCCGGCC
Source organism: Collinsella sp. TF10-11AT (assembly GCF_003437565.1). Lineage (NCBI taxonomy): Bacteria > Bacillati > Actinomycetota > Coriobacteriia > Coriobacteriales > Coriobacteriaceae > Collinsella > Collinsella sp. TF10-11AT. The sequence continues at coordinate 115,268 of NZ_QSQW01000004.1, read as the reverse complement.
AAGACGAAGGCGACCAAGCCCGCCGCCAAGGCTTCGGCCAAGTCCGCCACGGCCAAAAAGGCAGCCACTAAAAAGGCTGCTCCCAAGGCCAAGGCAGCCGCTGTTAAGGCTTCTGCCAAGAAAGCGTAACAAAGGCGTTACCACTGTAATTACCCGCCCCGCGGGGGCGTAGGATACAAGTCATAACCGTTCCGGGAGAAACATCCCCGGGGGAAAGGAACGTATGAATAAGATCTTCGACAACAAGCAGGAGTTTACCGAGCTCTATCGCGATGCCGTCATGAGCATCAGTGGCAAGAGCGTCGAGACCGCGAGCGACCTCGATCGCTTTAACGCCCTGGCCAAGCTCGTGGCCGAGAAGGCGCGCACCGTTGCCACCAAGAGTGACGCCCGCGTCACCGCCGAGGGCAAGAAGCGCGTGTACTACTTCTCGATCGAGTTTTTGATCGGCCGTCTGCTCGACAACTACCTGCTCAACTTTGGCGTGCGCGACATGGTCGCCGAGGCGCTCGACGACATGGGCTTCGACCTTTCCGTTATCGAGAACCAGGAGCCCGATCCGGCTCTGGGCAACGGTGGCCTGGGCCGTCTGGCCGCATGCTTCCTGGATTCCATGGCTGCCGAGGGCATTGCCGGCTACGGCAACGGCATGCGCTATCGCTACGGCCTGTTTAAGCAGGAGATCGTCAATGGCAGTCAGGTCGAGACCACCGACGAGTGGCTCACCCACGGCTATCCCTGGGAAGTCCGTCGTCAGGACAAGGCCGTGACCATCAAGTTTGGTGGCCATGTCGAGGGCTTTGAGGAGGACGGCCGCACGTACTACCGCACGGTGGATACGCAGGACATCCTGGCTGTCCCCTACGATATCCCCGTGGTGGGCTATGCCGGCGAGACCGTCAACAAGCTGCGCGTCTGGGCTGCCGAGCCGGTCGAGGAGCACTTTGACCTGGAGGCCTTCAACCGCGGCGACTACGCCCTGGCCGACGCCGAGCGCGCCGAGGCCGAGGCCATCAGCGCCATCCTCTACCCCAACGACGCCGGCGAGCACGGCCGTCTGCTGCGCCTGAAGCAGGAGTACCTGTTTGTGTCGGCCGGCATCTACAGCCTGCTCGACACCTTTGAGAAGGAGCACGGCGAGAACTGGGAGCTGCTGCCGCAGTTTGTGGCCATCCACACCAACGATACGCACCCCGCCATGTGCGGCCCCGAGCTCATGCGCATCCTCATTGACGAGAAGAAGCTCGAGTGGGACGACGCCTGGAACATCGTGACGCAGGTCGTGAGCTACACCAACCACACCATCCTGCCCGAGGCTCTGGAGAAGTGGCCCATCGGCACGTTCTCCAAGCTCCTCCCCCGCGTGTACCAGATCATCGACGAGATCAGCCGTCGTTGGCACGAGTCGTTCGACACCACGCAGGAGGGCTGGCAGGAGCGTCTGCGCCAGACCGCCATTCTGTGGGACGGCGAGATTCGCATGGCCAACCTGTCTGTGATCTGCAGCCACAGCGTCAACGGCGTGGCAAAGATCCACTCCGACATCATCAAGAACATCGTGCTCAAGGACTTCTATGCCCTGACGCCCGAGAAGTTCAACAACAAGACCAACGGCATCTCGCACCGTCGCTTCTTTGCCGAGGCCAACCCCACCTACGCCAAGCTCGTGACCGAGGCCATTGGCGACGGCTGGCTCAAGGACGCCTTTGAGCTGGAGAAGCTCAAAGAGTTCCAGAACGACACCGAGTTCCTGAAGGCCGTGGGTGCCTCCAAGCGCGCTAACAAGGAGCGCCTGGCCGCCTACGTTAAGGCCGAGACCGGTCTGGTCATTGACCCCAACACCGTCTTCGATGTTCAGGTTAAGCGCTTCCATGCCTACAAGCGCCAGCTCATGAATATCATGAAGGTGATGGACATCTACAACCGTCGCATCGCCGATCCCAACTTCCACGTGACGCCGACGACCTTCATCTTTAGCGGCAAGGCCGCCTCGAGCTACACCTTTGCCAAGGAGACCATCCGCCTCATTAACTCCGTGGCCGACGTCATCAACAACGATGCCCGCGTCAATGAGGTCATGAAGGTCTGCTTTATCCCCAACTTCCGCGTGAGCAACGCCCAGCTCATCTACCCCGCCGCCGAGATCTCGGAGCAGATCTCCACGGCCGGCAAGGAGGCCTCGGGCACGTCCAACATGAAGCTCATGATGAACGGCGCCATTACGCTGGGTACCCTTGACGGCGCCAACATCGAGATCGCCGATCTGGCCGGCCGCGAGAACGAGGCCATCTTTGGCCTGACCGCCCCCGAGGTCGAGCAGCTTTGGGCATCCAACAGCTACTTTGCGTGGGATACCCTCAACGGCGACCGCGAGCGTCTGGGCCGCGTGATGAACGAGCTCAAGGACAACACGTTTGCGGGTCTTTCGGGCAACTTCGAGAGCATCTACAACGAGCTCATGAACAACAACGACCCCGACCTAGTCATGGCTGACTTCCGTAGCTACGTGGATGCATGGGAGAACCTCACGGGCAGCTACGGCGACCAGGAGACCTGGAACCGCAAGGCCCTGCTCAACACCGCCTCGAGTGGCTGGTTCTCGTCCGACCGCACCATTCGCGAGTATCGCGACGAGATCTGGCACGCATAAAGCGCGCGAGCTCCCTTTGCCGCACGGCATTACTCGACGGGCGTGACAGTGTGCCGCGCCCGTCGCTAATGGGTTAGGAACATGGATGACAGAAGGAGAAATCGATGAGTAAGAAAGAATGCATCGCGATGCTCCTCGCAGGAGGACAGGGCAGCCGATTGGGGGCACTCACCCAAAAGATCGCCAAGCCGGCGGTTAGCTTTGGTGGCAAGTTCCGCATTATCGACTTTTCGCTGTCCAACTGCTCCAACTCGGGCATCGACACGGTGGGCGTTCTGACGCAGTACCGTCCCTACCTGCTGCATGCCTACGTGGGCTCCGGCGAGGCGTGGGATCTGGACAGCCGCGACGGCGGCGTGTCGATCCTGCCGCCGTACGAGACGCAGACCGGCGGCGCCTGGTATGCGGGCACGGCCGACGCCATTACGCAGAACCTCGACTACATCAAGGCGAACGACCCCAAGTACGTTCTGATTCTTTCGGGCGATCACCTGTATCGCATGGACTACCGCAAGATGCTCAAGACGCACATTGAGAACAACGCCGACCTCACGGTGAGCGTTATGCCCGTGCCGTGGGAGGAGGCCAGCCGCTTTGGCATCCTGACCACCGACCCCGAGGACGGCCGCATCACCAAGTTCACCGAGAAGCCCGAGAAACCCGATTCGAACCTTGCGTCCATGGGCATCTACATCTTCTCGGCCGACGTGCTGATCGAGGCGCTCGAGGAGGACGCTCAGGACCAGCGCTCGAGCCACGACTTTGGCAAGGACATCATCCCCAAGCTGCTCGGCGAGAACAAGCGCCTGTACAGCTACGAGTTCCACGGCTTTTGGAAGGACGTCGGCACTATCGCCAGCTTCCACGAGACCTCGATGGACCTGCTGGGCAACAACCCCGAGTTCGATCTGTTTGACAAGAACTTCCCCATTATGTCCAACATCACCACGCGTCCGCCGCACTACATTGGCCCGGACGGCCGTCTGGACGACTGCCTAGTCTCCAACGGCTGCAAGATCTACGGCACCGCTCGCCACTCGATCCTTTCGACCGATGTCATCATCGAGGAGCGCGCCGTGGTCGAGGACTCCGTGCTGCTGCCGGGTGCGCACGTTAAGAGCGGCGCGCACATCTGCCGCGCTATTTTGGGCGAGAACTCCACGGTCGAAGAGGGCGTGAAGCTCGGCTCTGTCGATACCACCAAGGATACGGCCGTCGTTGGAAATGACGTCGTTATCGGGAAGGGGGAATGATCCGATGATCAATCGCAAGGCCATCGGTTATATCACCGCTAACTACTCTTCGACCTACGGCAGCGTCCTGCTCAAGGACCGCCCCATCGCGTCCGTTCCGTTTTTGGGCCGCTACCGCCTGATCGACTTCCCGCTGTCCAACATGATGAATGCCGGCATTAAGACCGTCGGCGTCGTCATGCCGGGTAACTACCGCTCGCTGATCGACCATGTGGGCTCGGGTAAGGACTGGGGCCTGGACCGCAAGAAGGGCGGCCTGTTCATGGTGCCCGGCAACGCGTATGGCACCACCAAGGGCGGCATGCGCTTCCTGCTGCGCGACATCATCTCCAACAAGACGCTGTTCCAGCGCTCGGAGAATCCCTATGTCGTGATGATGGGCACCAACATCATCTTTAACATGGACCTCAACACCATCATCGAAGCGCACGAGAACTCCGGTGCCCAGATGACCGTGGTGTACTGCAAGGCCACGCGCAATGTCGAGGACGAGACCAAACTCGAGATTAACGAGAACGGCCGCCTGACGGGCGTGAGCGCCGGCGTCGCGTACGGCGACAACGCCTCCATGGACTGCTGCATCGTCAACCGCGAGACGCTCCTCGAGATCATCGACCACTACCAGGCCGCCGACTATCTGGACCTGCTCGAGGCACTCCAGGGCGACTTTGGCAACATCGACGTGTGCAGCTACGAGTACAAGGGCGAGGTCGTGGGCGTGTTTAGCGAGAAGTCGCTGTATCGCCGTAGCATGGACCTGCTCGACCAGACCGTGGCCGACCAGCTCTTTGACCCCGAGCGCCCGATCCTGACCAAGGCTCACGACGTGCCGCCTTCGCGCTATGCGACCGGCAGCCACGCGTGCAACTCGATCATCTCGGCCGGCTGCATCATCAAGGGCACCGTGCGCAACTCGATCCTGTCGCGCGGCGTTGTGGTCGAGGAAGGCGCTTCGGTCACCAATTCGATCATCAACCAGAGCTGCATCATCAAGAGCGGCGCCCGCGTTGAGAACGCCATTCTGGACAAAAACAACGTGGTTCCCACCAACACCGAGCTTCGCGGCACGCCCGAGAACATCCTGGTGCTGGGCAAGGCTCCGTTAACTTGCGACACCACCATCGTACGTTAACGTTGGCACCGCAACATCGCTCGTAACATGTAGAATAGCCGCCCGGTTTGTGCCAGGCGGCTATTCTCGAATTGCAACATGGGAGACAATATGGCAGATTCCAGCAAAAAGATGCAGATCGTGTTTGCCTCGGCCGAGTGCGCACCGTTTGTGAAGACCGGTGGCCTGGGCGACGTGGCGGGCTCGCTGCCTGCGGCGCTTGTGCGCGCCGGCGCCGAGGTCATCGTCATGGTGCCCAAGTACGCCACCATCAAGGACGAGTACAAGGCGCAGATGGAGCACTTCTCCGACTTTTACGTGAGCTTGGGCTGGCGCAACGAGTACTGCGGGCTCGAGAAGCTCGAGCACGACGGCGTCACCTATATGTTCATCGACAACGAGCGCTACTTTGCGCGCGACTATCCGTACGGCTTCTTTGACGACGGCGAGCGCTTTGCGTTCTTCTCCAAGGCCATCACCGAGAGCCTGCAGCACTTGCCCGCCGGCTTTGAGTGCGACATCCTGCACTGCAACGACTGGCAGACGGCACTGGCGCCCGTGTTTTTGCGCGAGTTCTACCAGGGCCTGCCGCTGTACGACCGCGTAAAGACCGTGTTCTCGATCCACAACGTGGCGTTCCAGGGCCAGTTTAGCGACACCGTGATGGAGGACATCCTGGGCGTGGCGCATATTCCGGCGGCCGCCTCGCAGCTGCGTTGCGACGCCTGCAGCATCAACTACATGCTGGGCGCGCTGCGCTATGCCGATGCCATCACCACGGTGAGCCCCACCTATGCCAACGAGATCCAGACGCCCGAATTTGGCGAGGGCCTGGACGGTGTGCTGCGCGAGCGCTCCTATGCGCTACAGGGCATTTTGAACGGCATTGACGTGGCAGGCTTTGACCCGGCGACCGACAAGCGCATTGCCGCCAACTACACCGTCGAGGACCGTTCCGGCAAGGCCGTGTGCAAGGCCAAGCTGCAGGAAGAGCTGGGGCTCGAGGTTCGCGACGACCGTCCGCTCATGGTGATGGTCACGCGCCTGACGCGCCAAAAGGGCATGGACCTGGTCATGTACGCACTCGACCGCATCCTGGCCGGCGGCGTGCAGGTGGCCGTGCTGGGTACCGGCGACCGCGACTACGAGGACGGTCTGCGCTACTTCCAGGACAAGTACCCCGGCACCATGGCCGCGCGCATCGAGTTCGATCCGGCGCTGTCGCAGCGCATGTATGCCGCCGCCGACATGTTCCTGATGCCTTCGAAGTTTGAGCCCTGTGGCCTGTCGCAGATCATCGCCATGCGCTACGGTACGCTGCCCATCGTGCGCGAGACCGGTGGCCTGAAGGACACCGTGATCCCGTATAACGAGTTTACCGGCGAGGGCACGGGCTTCTCGTTTAGCAACTTTAACGGCGACGAGATGGGCGACGCCGTGTTCCGCGCGGCACGCCTGTTCTGGGACAACCGTGACGCCTGGAACCAACTGGTCACGCAGGCCATGAGCCAGGACTTTAGCTGGACGCGCTCGGCCGACAAGTATCTGGATCTGTACTTCTTTATGCACCCGGAGATCAAGAGGCCGGCGGCGGTTGTCGACGAGCCTGTGGTTGTGGCTGAGAAGGCTGAGGCCGAGCCCGAGCCCCAGGCCGAGGTTGTGGCCAAGCCCGAGCCTAAGGCTGAGGAGAAGCCGGTTGAGGCTAAATCTGAGGTGAAGGTTGAGACAGCTCCCGAGGCTGCTCCCGAGGCTGAGGCTAAGCCGGCTGCGAAGCCTGCTGCCAAGAAGACCACGACGCGCAAGACGACGGCCAAGAAGGCTACGACAACCAAGGCCGCTGCCACCAAGACCACCGCTGCCAAGGCAACTACCGCCAAGGCAACGACTACGCGCAAGCGCACGACCGCCGCTGCCAAGAAGGCCGCCGAGGCCGAGGCTGCTCCCGAGGTAAAGGCCGAGACCGCCGAGACCAAGCCGGCCAAGAAGACTCCGGCCAAGACTGCAGCCAAGAAGACGACCGCGACCAAGACCACGACCGCCAAGAAGGCCACGGTCACAAAGTCGACCAAAACCAAGGCTGCCGCAAAGCCGGCCGCCAAGGTCGAGGAGACGCCTGCCGAGTCCAAGGCCGAGGCAGCTGTCGAGGCCAAGCCGGCCGCCAAAACCACAACGCGCAAGCGCGCTACGACGACGGTCAAAAAGGCCACGGCCAAGACCGCTGCTCCCAAGGCAGAGGCTAAGGCCGAGGAAAAGCCCGCAGTAAAGGCCGAGCCGACTCCGAAGGCCGCTGAGGTCAAGACCGCTCCGAAGGCTACGGCAAAGACCGAGCCCGCCAAGGAGGTCTCGGTCTCCCCCGCCGCTCCCACTGAGGAAAAGGCTCCTACCAAGAAGACCTCCGTCCGCAAGGCAACGGCCGCCCGCAAGCGCCGCTAATCCGGACGATTAAAACTTAATCCTCAACGCAAAAGAGGGCGCTCAACCAGGCGTCCTCTTTTGCGTTGAACTTCTCTATTAAAAAGAGGGCTGGTTTACTACGACAAAATGGCTCCGGCCGACCACGGCTGGTAATCTACGAAATTGGCAACGCCTCTACCTGCGGTTTTAATATCACCAAAATGACCGTAGTTGAGATCATTCAATTTATCGTAGTAAACCGGGGTACTTTTGTTTGGCTACAAATAGTATCGGTATAGGCATTTTTGAATATCGCGATAATTTGAATGGTAAAACGATTTTCTAGGACAACCGTTCGCCGATGGTAAACGGATGTTGTTTATACAGCCTGTGTACAACAGATATACTTACATCCTGTGCGTAAAGCCCATGGCCCGCAGGCCGTGATTCTATTGAACTGGACCGTATTATGAGATTGATTCACAACAGCCGTCTGTCGCAGTTTCGTACTCCGTTTGGCGCTGTGACCACAGGAACTTCCGTTTCGCTCTCGGTGATTTTGGAGGATGCCGACCCCAACCAGGCAACGCTCACCCTGCGCACCTGGGTCGATGAAATCGGTGAGTCCCTGTATCCCATGACGCACGAGGGCGACGGCATATTTACCGTAGAGCTTGAGTGCACTGAGCCCTGTCTTATCTGGTACAGCTTTATCTGCAACATCGAGGGCCAGCCTGTGGTACGCCTGGGTGCACCGCAGGGTCGCACCGGTGGCGAGGGTGTGACCTACAACTACGCCGAGGTTCCGTCCTTCCAGATTACCGTCTACAAGCACCGAGAGAACCGTCCCACTTGGTACGAGCGCGGTATGGTCTACCAGATCTTCCCCGACCGCTATGCACGCGACGAAAACTGGCGCGAACGCACGCTTGCCGAAGTTGAAAAACCGCGCAACGGAATCCAGCGCCGCATGGTCGAGGACTGGAACGAACCGCCCGAGTACGAGCGTGCCGAAGACGGCTCCATCAAGACCTGGGATTTTTACGGCGGCTCGCTCAAGGGTATCCAAAATGACCTGCCCCGCATTGCCGAGCTAGGCTTTACGGCCATCTACCTCAACCCCATCTTTGAGGCCGCGAGTAACCACCGCTACGACACGGCCGACTACACCAAGATCGACCCGATCCTGGGCACCGAGCAGGACTTTACCGAGCTGTGCAAGGCAGCCGAGAAGCTGGGCATCTCCATCATCCTGGACGGCGTCTTCAACCACACGGGCGACGATTCGATCTACTTTAACCGCTACGGCAATTATCCCGGCGTCGGTGCTTGGCAAAGCGAGGACTCGCCGTGGCGCGATGCGTTTTACTTCCATGAAGACGGTTCGTATGACTGCTGGTGGGGCGTGGGCAACATGCCCGCCATCAACGAGAGCTCCGAACTGGTGCGCGAGCGGCTCCTGGGCAAGGACGGCGTGATCCGCAAATGGCTGCGCGCCGGTGCCCATGGTTGGCGCCTGGACGTGGCCGACGAGCTTTCGGACGACTTCCTGGCCCAGATCAAGAAGGCGGTACTTGCCGAAAAGCCCGACGCACTGTTGCTCGGCGAAGTCTGGGAAGACGCCTCCAACAAGATTAGCTACGGCCATCTGCGCCGCTACCTGCAGGGCTCCGAGCTGGACTCTGCCATGGATTACCCCTTCCGCGACATGGTCATCGGCTTTTTGATGGGCTACAAGAACGCCTACGAGGCCGCCGAGGATATCGAGACCCTGCGCGAGAACTACCCGAGCGAGGCATTGTCCTGCGCGCTCAATCTGCTTTCGAGCCACGACCGCCCGCGTATCATCTCGGTGCTCGGCGGTGGCCCCGACGAGTCGCAGCTGCCCGAGAGCGAGCGCAGCAAGTGGCGCCTGGACGAGAACGCGATGGGACTGGCCAAGAGCCGCTTTTGGCTCGCCACGCTTATGCAGATGACGTTCCCCGGCGTGCCTTCGATCTACTACGGCGACGAGTACGGCCTTGAGGGTCTGACCGATCCGGGCAATCGCCGCACGCTGCCGACCAAGGACCAACTGCACGACTTCGACACGCTGGCTATTGTCAAGAACGCCTCCGCCATGCGCCGCGCCCTGCCGTTTATGATCGATGGCGAGATCAAGGCCTTTGCGCTCAATGATGAGGTGCTTGCTTACAACCGTACGGACAAGGACGGCGAGTCTGCGACGGTTATCATCAACCGCAGCCTGCGCAACTCGCACCGCGTAACGATTCCGGCGCTCGGCGAATGTGCGAGTGACGTGATTAGTGGCCACGAATGCGAAATCCACAACGGTACCGTCACACTCGATCTGTATCCGCTGGGTTCGTCGATCATCTATCACCATGCCGAGCAGCGTCTGCAAGAGCCGCTCGATCACGGCGCGGGTGTCGTTTGTCATATCACCTCGGTACCGACTGACGATGGCAAGCCGGGTACGATCGGCGTGCCCACGCGTCGCTTTATCGACCATCTGGCCGCCATGGGCATGCGCTACTGGCAGGTTCTTCCCGTCAACCCGACGGACTTCTTCCGCTCCCCTTACGCTGGGCCTTCGGCCTTTGCAGGCAATATTGACCTGCTGCCCGAAAGCCAAGAGGAGCTGGCGGCCGACTTTGAGACTTGGAAGGCCCGTGGCGGCGAGGATGCAGACCCGCTCTACACGGCATTTAAGCATCGCAACGCCGATTGGCTCGAGAAGTACTGCGTCTACATGGCCGTCAAGAAGTACTTTGAAGGCGAATCGCGTCATGATTGGCCGGCAGATGTCGCACGCTACAACGAGCATCTAATCGACGACAAGCGCTTCCACGACGAGGCCGAGCATCAGGCGTACATGCAGTACCGCTTTGACCTGGCTTGGTGCGAGCTCATGAACTATGCGCACAAGAAGGGCATCGAGGTCATCGGCGATATCCCGATGTATGTCTCGGACGATTCGGCCGACGCGTGGAGCGAGCCCGAAAACTTCTGGCTGTCCGATACCGGCAAGGCAATCGAGATCTCCGGTGCGCCGCCCGACAATTTTGCGCCCGAGGGCCAGGTGTGGGGCAACCCCACCTTCCGTTGGGATCACATGAAGGAGAACGGCTACCGCTGGTGGATGGACCGTCTGCGTCGCGCGTTCTCGCTCTACGACCGTGTGCGCCTGGATCACTTCCTGGGCTTCCACAGCTACTTTAGCATTCCCGCGGGTAAGGCCTGCGCCGACGGGCGTTGGCTGGCAGGCCCGGGCAAGGACCTGTTCCAGACCGCCTATGACGAGCTGGGGCCGCTCAACTTTATCGCCGAGGACCTGGGCTACCTGACGCCCGGCGTTCGCGCCATGGCTTCGACTTGCGGCTTCCCCGGTATGGACGTACTGGAGTTTAGCGATTACGACGTTCGTTGCGGCGTGCACCCTACGCCCGGCAAGATCCTGTACACATCGACGCATGACACGTCGACGCTCGCGGGTTGGTGCACGCGCTCCTTTGCGGGCGGCGACGAGCCGAGCGGTGTTGAGGTGGCAGCCAAGCTGATGAGCGACGCGCTGACAAGCGACGCTCCACTGGTGATGATGCCGCTGCAGGATGTCCTGGGGCTGGGCGACGACGCGCGCATGAACGTACCGGGCGTGGCCACGGGCAACTGGACCTGGCAGGCTGACGAGGCCGACGTTGCGGCCGCCGAGAGCAAAACCGCACAGCTCCTGCGCAACACGCATAGATTCTGGGGCGAAGCGTGATAAAACGCCCGATATAGGGTACAGTTACAGACGTTTGAATTTTTGCGGGCAGAGTAATCTGCCCGCTTTGTGCTGAAAAGGAAGTATTATGGCGCGCTACGATTACAAGTGCTCGAGCTGCGGCAACGTGTTTGAGGTTGAGCATCCCATGTCCGAGACCCCCGAGGTCGTGTGCCCCAACTGCGGCGCTCCGGCCGCCAAGACGTTCTCGGCCAGCGGCATCAAGTTTGAGGGCAGCGGCTTCTACAACACCGACCAGCGAAGCGGCGGCTCCAGCACCAGCGCCACGAGTGGCTGCTGCGCCAACTGCCCGCACAGCCACTAGAAACCAATCAGCCCCGCGATCAACACCGATCGCGGGGCTATTTCTTTGCGCAATGGGTAGCTAATTATCAGGCCAGGTTTCCTTATGAATTGCGGTGAAATAAGGACAGTTTGGCAGGTAGAAGCCGCTATTCAATCCCTATTTCACCGCAAATTAGTAGTTAGTTGTGGATCAGGCGAGCGCAGAAGTGGCCGTCGTAGGAGTCGGCGTTTACGGGGACGCTTTGGAAGAGGCCACGGTCGTTTTGACGGACGGCTACCAGTTTCTTGGCCTGCTCGAAATCGGGGAGTTGCAGAATCTGCGCCTCGGAGAGCGGCTCCAGGCTAAAGTCCGCACCCTCGGGCGACGCCAAGAACGCATCCACAACCTGCGTGTTCTCCTCATCAAAGACCGAGCACGTCGCATAGATGAGCTCGCCGCCGGCAGCCACACGCGCAGCGGCTTCCTTGAGCATCGTCAGCTGCAGCTTGGGTAGCTCAACCGTCACATCCTTTTCGGTCAGGCGCCACGGGATCTCGGGATGACGGCGCATGGTGCCGGTGCCAGAGCACGGCGCATCGATAAAGACCGTGTCGAACTTAACCGGCTCGCCAAGCATGGCATCAAACGATGTGAGCACCTCATCAAGCTCGCAAGCATCACCCGAAACCGTGCGAACGCCCTGAATACCAGCCTTATGCAGGCGAGCGAGATTCAAATCGCACTTGCGATCATGCAGATCGAGCGCCGTATGCTGACGCTCATAGCCCGTACGCTTGGCCTGGCACATCATCACATAGGTCTTGGTGCCACGACCGGCACCAATCTCAAGGCAGCTACCAGGGCGCGTGGCAGCTGTGGCGATAAGTTGCGCGTTGAGATCAGATGCCACCGCGGCAGCACGTTCAAACGCACCCGAAGCAACGGTAACCTGGGCATCAACCGGGGCATGGCAACCCGGGAACACGGGTGCCACAAGCTGCGAGATATACGGATCGGGATTAGTCGCAAAGGCGTTCTCATGCAGGGCCAGCGGCGCGGGGGCCAGATTGCCGGCAAAGTTAAGCGCACCCTCTGGCGTGTCAAACGACGCCATAATGCGAGCGCACAGCCAGCGAGGAAGACCCATCAGACGCGACAGACGAACCAAGCGTCGCTCAGACTCATCCACATCGGACGCAGTAGCAAAGTCCTCAACATTGTCTGAAACCTTATGGAGTACAGCATTGGCCAAGCCAGCGGCGGACTTAGCACCGCAGCGAACCAGCTCAACTCCCTGACTTACGGCAACGCGGCCAGGCGTATGCAGGTAGAGCATCTCGAAGGCCGAGATACGAAGCGCCATGCGCACACGCGGAGCGACCTTTTTGGGCTTATCGAGAAACTGGTCGAGCAGCTCGTCCAAAATACCCTGCGTGGCGGCAACACCCAGCGCCAAGCGGGCGGCAAAAGCGGAATCGCGCTGGTCAATGGCCCTGGCGGAAGCACGGGACAAGAGCACGTCGCGCGCGTACATGCCGCGGCGATCGGCCTCCATCAGCACATCGAGCGCAAGCTTGCGCGCGGGAGACAGCTTGCTCATGACAAAACACCCCACGAAAGATCGGCACCCTGCAGGCCAGCAGCCCAAGCAGAAGCGGCCATAGCACGCTTGCCATCAGGCTTAACCTCGAGCAACTCAACCGAGCCATCGGAAAGGCCAAGGTAAACACGCTTAGCCTGAATGGCGACGAGCCCCTCACCAAGCGACACATCAGCCGGCGCAGCGTCGAGCACGCGCACGGTCTTGCCGGCAATCACGCAACGAGCAGGCGCGGTATCGGACGAGGCCAGCACATGACGCACGCAATCAAGCGCCGCCATGTGCGGATCCAGACGCATCTCTTGCTTGGAGATCTTGGCAGCATGGGTAACGAGCGCCTCATCCTGTTCAGTCCACACGGCGGTGCCATCGGCAAGAGAAGGAAACGTATCGGCAAGCAGTTTGCCGCCCAGCTCGCCAAGCTCCGTAGTCAGTGCCTCGGCATGCTTGCCTGCAACCGACGTAGACGCCTGGGCGCAATAAGCGCCGGTATCCACGCCATGCCCAATGCGCATAATGGAAACGCCAACAACCTCATCACCAGCAAGAATGGCACGCTGAATAGGAGCAGCCCCACGCCAACGAGGCAGCAAGGACGCATGAACATTCACAATGCCGAGCGGTGCCATATGCAGCACCTCATCGGGCAAAATGCAGCCATAGGCAGCCACACAGAAAATATCAGCCTGGGCAGCCTGGAGCACCTCAACAACCTCAGGCGTCATACGATTCGCCTCAATGACCGGCAACCCCAGCTCCAGCGCCTTAGCCTTAACAGGAGACGGCTCCAGCTTCTTACCACGCCCACGAACAGCATCAGGACGAGTAACAACAAGCGCAATCTCATTCCCAGCCTCAACAAGCGAAGTCAAAGAAGGCACAGCAAAATCAGGCGTACCCATAAACACAATACGCATAAAAGTTAGTCTCCTCTCAATAACGAGCCGAGACGGCTACAAAAAAGCGTTCCTGGTCGCAAGCGCGCCCAGCCGCAAGAATAGTTCAACAGAAACAAATATACCCAAAAACAAAGAAAGAGCCGCATAAAAGCAGCCCTCCCAAGAAAGCACCTATCAGCGAAGACGCCCCTCCCTGGCCCGACGGCACCCGGGCGAAACGAAGAGCGACAACGTAGTCCCTGGGATGGGGCCCACACATATCGTCCCGCGCGCAGTTTCGCAGCAAAGCGAGAATGTTTGAGCACGGGATGATATGTGTGGGCCCCATCCCAGGGACGGACAATTAACCTACTCCGTCTCGCCCGGTCGAGCGCCGCGGGCCAGGGCGTCCTGGTACTCCTTGACGGCCTTGAGCCTCTGCATGGGCTTCAGTCGCTCGAACATAGTGTTGCCATGCAGGTGATCGATCTCGTGCTGCAGGCACACGCAGAACAGATCGCCCGTAGCCTCGTAGCGAATCAGGTTTGCGTCCAAGTCGTACGCCTCTACGACGACATGGTCGGGACGCTCGATCTCGCAGCTAATGCCAGGGATGGACAGGCAGCCCTCGCTAAACGGCACCAGATGGTCACTCTGCTCAACAATGACAGGGTTGATGAGCACGTACGGGTCGTAGTCGTTCTTGTCGCTGTAGTCGCAGTCAATGGTGACGAGCTGAATAAGCTCGCCGATCTGCGGAGCAGCCAGGCCGCAACCGCCGTTGTCGAACATCATCTTCTTCATCTTCTCGGCAAGCGCCTCGATCGCTGGGGTGATCTCCTCGATCACGGCGCACTCCTGACGCAGGCGAGGGTCGGGCGACAGTACGATTCCGTTGGCTTCCATGGCCATCCTTTCGGGTTGTTACATCAAATCATAGGCATCGACGTCAACGCTCACGCTCACGCCGCGCACAGAGCCCACCTCTTTGAGGCAGGCGTCGATATCATCAGAGACATGGTACCCCACAGGCGACTTCACAAGCAGATGGAAGCGGTAACGGTCCTTGGCTCTCTCGATTACACACGAAGCCGGGCCCAGCACCTGGGGCACGGCGCTCCCCGCCCGCAAAAAGTCGGGCGCGGCGGCATGCCAGCGGCGCTTAAGAAGCTTTGCAATGCGCCCGATATAATCCTGCGCATCGTCGCGGCTTGCCGACCACACCAAAATGTTAACCAGGCGCACGAACGGCGGATACAGTGCGTCGCGGCGCTGGTCCAGGTCGTAGTCGGTAAAGATCGAGCGATCGTGCTCGGCGACGGCGCGAATGACCGGATCCTCGGGCAGATACGTCTGGATGATGACCTCGCCAGGGCGGTCGCCGCGACCGGCGCGACCGGCGACCTGCTCAAGCAAATCGTAGGCGCGCTCCCCTGCGCGGAAATCCGGCAGCTTGAGGGCGAAGTCAGCATTGACCACACCCACGAGCGTGACCTCGGGAAAGTCGAGGCCTTTGGCGATCATCTGGGTGCCCAGCAACACGGCGCAATCGGCAGCATCGAACTGCTCGAGCAGCTTTTTGTGCGCATCCTTGCCGCGCGTGGAATCGGCATCCATGCGGATGATGGCGACGTCCTCGGGCAGCATCTGGTGCAGTGCGTCCTCGATCTGCTGCGTGCCCAGCCCCATTTTTGCCAGGTAGCGACTGCCACATTTGGGGCAACGACTCGTGGGCGCGGGATACGGCTGCACGCGCCAGGAGGATCCGCATGTGTGACATTGCAGCGTGTGCGTGCGCTCGTGATACGTAAGCGCGGTGGAGCAGTGGTTGCAGGTGGGAACGCAGCCGCACTCGCGACACATCAGGAACGGCGCAAAGCCACGGCGGTTATGCAGCAGCACGGCCTTCTCGCGGTGCTCTACAACGCGCTCCAAACCTTCCATCAGCGGTTTAGAGAACATTGAACGGCTACCGTGCGAAAACTCGCGGCGCAGGTCGGCAATGCGGACCTCGGGCAGCACGGCGTGTCCCGGGCGCTCGGGCATCTCGACGCGCGTCCAAGTGGTGCCGTTATACGTTCCACGGCGGCAGTGGTCGAGGGCCTCGGCCGAGGGCGTGGCGGAGCCCAACACGAGCGGGCAGCGGTAGCGCCGCGCCATCTCGGCCGCCACCTCGCGCGCGTGGTAGCGCGGACTGGACCCTTGCTTGTAGCTGGTCTCGTGCTCCTCGTCAATGATGATGAGGCCCAGGTCGCCAAGCGGGCAAAAGAGCGCCGAACGTGCGCCGACGACCACGCGGGCCGCACCGCTGGCAACCATATCCCACTGGTCCAGGCGCTCGCCGGCCGAAAGCCGCGAATGGAACACGGCGACCGTCTCGCCAAAGCGCGAACGGAAGCGGCCGACGGTCTGGGCCGTCAGCGAAATCTCGGGCACCAGCACGCAGGCCGAGCGACCGGCTGCGAGCACGCGCTCGATGGCGGAGAGGTAAACCTCGGTTTTGCCGGAGCCGGTGACGCCGTCGACCAGCACCACGTCGCCATGAGCGTCCAGACGGGCGCGCTCAATCTGCGCGAGTGCCTGTTGCTGGCCACTGGTAAGGGAGACCGGCGCTTTGCCGCTTGCCGAGGACAGCGTGGTCTGCTCGCCGCAGCCACGCCAGGCGCGGCGCTCTTCCACCACCACAACGCCGCGTTTTTCGAGCGCCTTGATGGTCGCCGACATGCTGTTATAGAGAAGGTTGAGGTCGCGCGTCGTGACCGGTCCGCACTGGAGCGCCTCGATGAGTTGGCGCTGGCGGACCGCGGTCTTGGGTGGCGTGTAGTCAAAGCCTTCGGGCGTAAGCATCACCCAGCGGTTTTGGATGGGTTTGACGGCTGGACGTTCAACCGTCCACACGCCGTCGTCGCCCTTGACCACACGCGGGCTGCCGCCCGGTGGCAAAAACAGGCGCAGGCACTCGGAAAGCGTCGCGACATACTCGCGGCTCATCCAGCGCGCAATGCGTGCAGCCTCGGCGGTAAAGAGCGGTTTGCTGAGGATGGCTTCGACAGGCTTGATGCGCGAAAGGTCAAGGGCGTTGTTGCCCGGCAGATCGCCCAGATCAGGCGCAATGTCGACGACATAGCCCGCGGCGGCACGGTTACCAAAGTGGACCAGGACCGTGGATCCGATCTGGACCTCGTTGGCAAGGGACTCGGGGATGCCGTAAGCAAACGGTTCCGACAGCGCACGGGTGGGGATGTCGAGGACCACGCTCGCGTAGGCGGCAGGGGGCTCGGACGAAGGCTTAGACTGAGCCGAGGCAGCGGCAGGCTTGGGCTTCACCGGAGCTTCCTCCGGTTCCGGCAAACCAAACAGCGACAGTTGTTGAGCCATACACCACCTCTAACGAACGGACCTGAAAGGGGTGGGACAAAATAATCAGTAGAGTTTGTCCCATGGCCGATACGAGTGTCGAGCTCGTTGCGTCACTCGAACATGGGACAAACACTACTGATTATTTTGTCCCAGCAACCCACTCATCGGTACAGAAACAAGAGCCCCGCTCGGGTGAACGGGGCTCGGATACATGCATTTGCGCGTCTACTACAGCGCCATCGTGCGAGCGCGGTCGATACGCGCCAGGCAGTCGTCGCGGCCGACGAGCGCCATGGTCTCGCCCAGCGGAGGGCTAACCATGTTGCCGCAGACGGCGACGCGCACGGCCTGGAACACCACGCGCTTCTTGAGGTCCATCTGCTCGGGCAGCGGCTCAAGCGCGGCGTCGATGGCCCCGGCAGTCCACTTGTCCACGCCCTCGAGCGCAGCCTTGGCGACATCCAGAATGGCGCCCATGCCTTCCTTAGCCAGGCCCTTGTTAACGGATTTCTCGTCATACTCGAGCGTCTCGGCCGTAGCAAAGATGGGAGCGGCGACGGTCACGGCGTCGGTCGGCATCTTGGTGCGCGGCTTGACGATGGCGGCAAGCGCATCAATCCAGTCCTCGCCGTACTCGACGTTGCCCTCGATGAGACCCGCCTCGTGCAGCTTGGGGACCATGATCTCATCGGCAAACTGCGCGTCGGACATGCCGTTGATGTACTCGGCATTGACCCAATCGAGCTTCTTGGGATCGAAGGTCGCCGGGTTCTTGGAGATGCGGTCGAGCGAGAACTTGCTGGCTAGGACATCGCGCGGGATGATCGTGGTCTCGCCGTCGAGCGACCAGCCGAGCAGCGCCAGGTAGTTGACGAAGGCGTCGGAAAGGTAACCGGCGTCGCGGTACTCCTCCACCGAAGTTGCGCCGTGGCGCTTGGAGAGCTTCTTACCGTCGGCGCCCAGGATCATGGAGATGTGGGCGAACGTGGGCACGGGCGCGCCGAGGGCCTCGTAGACCATGACCTGGCGCGGGGTGTTGGACAGGTGGTCGTCGCCGCGGATGACATGGGTGATCTTCATCATGGCGTCGTCGACGACGGTCGCGAAGTTGTACGTGGGCGTGCCATCGGAGCGGAAGATGACAAAGTCGTCGAGCTCCTTGGCGTCGAAGGTCACCTCGCCGTGGACGGCATCGTGGATGACGACGTCGCCGCGGTCCACGGGCACCTTGATGCGCAGGACGTAGGACTCGCCGGCCTCGATGCGGCGGCGGGCCTCCTCGGGATCAAGATCGCGGCAACGACGCTGATAGCCCTGGAAGGGGTCCTTGCGCTCCTGCGCGGCCTTGCGGTCGGCGTCGAGCTGCTCCTTGGTGCAGAAGCAGGGATAGGCCTTGCCCTCGTCCCAAAGTTTCTGGGCGGCCTGCTTGTACAGGTCCAGGCGCTCGGTCTGGGCATAGGGGCCAAAGTCTCCGCCCACCTCGGGACCCTCGTCCCAGTCCAGGCCCAGCCAACGCATGGCGCGCAGGATGATCTGCGTGTTCTCGTCGGTAGAGCGGGTGGGATCGGTGTCGTCAATGCGCAGGATGAACGTGCCGCCGTTAGCACGGGCGAAAGCCCAGTTATAGATAGCGGTGCGGGCGCCGCCGATGTGCAGCTTGCCCGTCGGTGAGGGTGCAAAGCGGACGCGAACGTCTGATGCCATGGAAATCTCCTCGATTGCAGGATGGATGTCTAACCGCACCAGTATAAAGCAACAAAGCAACCTCCGCACAAAGGGCACCGACCCACTCATTGGGGACAGACTTAAATGAGTAGGTGCGGAAAGGGTGTGAATGTTTGATTTACGCGCTATGATGTGCCCTTGCATAGAGAGCCCGGCGGAATGGTAACGGTCGCCGGAACACGTTTTTGAAAGGACAATCATGTCAGAAGAACTTCGTTCCATTCCACCCCAACACGGGTCCTTTGTTTTTACGTCGGAGTCGGTGACCGAAGGTCATCCCGATAAGATCGCTGACCAGATCAGTGACGCCGTCCTCGACGCAATCCTCGCCAAAGAAATAGAGCTCCAGGAGCAGGGCTACATCGCCCCCAACGGCGTGCCTGCCAACGTGGAGAACGTCCGCTGCGCCTGCGAGACCCTCGTGACCACCGGCACCATCATCGTTGCCGGCGAAATTCGCACCCAGGCCTACGTCGACGTACAGGAAATCGCCCGCGGCGTTATCCGCCGCATTGGCTACAACCGTGCCAAGTTCGGTTTTGACTGCGACACCTGCGGCGTTATGAGCCTCATCCACGAGCAGTCGCCCGATATCGCCCAGGGCGTTGACGAGTCCTTCGAGACCCAGACCGGCGCTACCACCGACCCGATCGACCTGATCGGCGCCGGCGACCAGGGCATGATGTTCGGTTATGCCTCCAACGAGACCAAGACCCTCATGCCCATGCCGCACTACCTGGCAAGCCGCCTGGCCGAGCGCCTGGCTGCCGTGCGCCATGACGGAACCCTGCCCTACCTGCGCCCCGACGGCAAGACCCAGGTCACGGTGCGCTACGAGGAAGGCAAGCCCGTGGAGGTCACGACCATCGTCATCTCCACGCAGCACGCCGCCGAGATTGAGGACATGGGCAAGATCAAGGCCGACCTCATCGAACACGTCATCACCCCGGTCATGGCCGCCGAGAACATGCCGTGGGACAACGCGGAGATCTACGTGAACCCCACCGGTCGCTTTGTCGTGGGCGGCCCCATGGGCGACACGGGCCTCACCGGCCGCAAGATCATCGTCGACACCTACGGCGGCTACGGCCGTCACGGCGGTGGCGCCTTTAGCGGCAAGGACTGCACCAAGGTCGACCGTTCCGCCGCGTATGCCGCGCGCTGGGTCGCCAAGAACGTGGTCGCCGCCGGTCTGGCCGACCGCTGTGAAGTCGAGCTCGCCTACGCCATCGGCGTTTCCAAGCCCCTCTCAATCATGGTCGACACCTTCGGTACCGCGCATGTTGCCGAGGACAAGATCGTCGAGGCCGTCGAGAAGACCTTCGACCTGCGCCCGGGCGCAATCATCCGCGACCTGGACCTGCGTCGACCGATCTACGAGAAGACGGCAGCCTACGGCCACTTCGGCCGCGAAGACGCCGACTTCACCTGGGAGAATACCGACCGAGTCGAAGAACTCAAAGCAGCCTGCGGACTTTAAGCTAACGGCAAAAGCTACAGCCAAGAAACAACGCACCAAAAGAAGTACCGGCTCCAACCGGTACTTCTTTTTTATTTAAAGGTGGTGAAGATGAGCCGACCTGGGACATGGAATAGGTCATAGGCCTATAAATTTCGCAGCAGAGCGACTCCAACCATGTATCCTAAGTTCCGAGGGCTTTAGTATTTGGTCGATCGCGAGTTCCGCACGAGCCGGAGGCCACTTAATGTGGCCTCCGTGCGAGCAGGACTGTCCGAGCAGGCGACCAAATACTAAAGCCCTCGGAACGGCGGGACAGAGTATGCCCCGTCCCTCGGAACGACGGGATAGAACAGGAGCGCATATGGCAGGCAAGCCGCAAACACTAGCTACGACCTCGGCATTCGAGATCTTGGGGCCCGTCATGGTCGGCCCCAGCTCATCGCACACCGCCGGCGCCCTGCGCTGCGCACAAGTTGCCGCCAGCCTGCTGGAAGGCCGCATCACCAAAGTCACCTTTGGCCTGTGGAACTCCTTCGCCCACACCTACCGCGGCCACGGCACCGACCGCGCTCTCGTCGCGGGCATTCTGGGCCTCGACACCGATGACGAGAACATCAAGCAGGCCTTCGACCTCGCACGCGAGCAGGGCCTCGACTACCACTTTGAAATTAAGGGCGACGACGCCTCCATCCATCCCAACACCGTCGACATCGACATGGCCGACGATACGGGCGCCACGGCGCAGGTCCGCGGCGAGAGCCTCGGCGGCGGCAAGATGCGCATCAGCCGCATCAACGGCGTCGGCGTCGATATCTCGGGCATGTATTCCACGCTCTTCGTGGCCCACCAGGACGTCCCCGGTGTGCTCGCCGCGCTCACGAACCTGCTCGCCTACGCACATGTAAACATCGCTTTCTGCCGCACCTACCGCACCGAGGTGGGCGGCCAGGCATACTCCGTCTTTGAAACCGATGGCGCCCCCGACGACACCGTCATCCCCATGCTGCGCAAGCTCGACAATGTAAACTACGCCACCTTTATCGAGCTCCCGGGCTCGGCCTCGTCGCTCTCCCCCGGCGTTTCGGCCAAGGAAATCTTTGACGATGGTGCGCAGTTGCTCGACGCCTGCGCCGAACTCGGCCTCAACATCGGCGCCGTCATGGCCGTTCGCGAGGCGCGCCTGACCGGCGAGGCCCACGCCGTCGCCGCCATGCGCCGCGTGCTCGACGTCATGCGCGAGGAGACCACGGCCCCCATCGCCAATCCTCAGCGCTCGCTCGGCGGGCTTATCGGCGGCGAGGCCAAGCTCGTTGATGCCACCGGCCGCAACGACTTGAGCGTAAGCCTGATGGGCGCCGTCCAGACCGATGCCGTGGCCCGCGCCATGGCCGTCCTTGAGCGCTCCGCCACAATGGGAGTGATCGTCGCCGCCCCCACGGCCGGCTCCGCAGGCGTCGTGCCCGGCTGCGTGCTGGCGCTCGCCGACCATCTGCAACTGGACGATGAGCAAGTCATGGACGCCCTCTACTGCGCCGCCGCCATCGGCCTCAACCTCACCACGAGCGCCTGCGTCGCCGGCGCCGAGGGCGGATGCCAAGCCGAGGTGGGAAGCGCGGCCGCCATGGCCGCCGCCGCGCTGGTGCAGATGCTCGGAGGCACGCCTGAGCAGGCACTCGACGCCAGCTCCATCGCCCTGAGCAACCTGCTGGGCCTGGTCTGCGACCCGGTGGGCGGCCTCGTGGAGGTGCCGTGCCAAAACCGCAATGCCATCGGCGTGGCCGCGGCATTTAGCTCGGCGCAGCTTGCACTTGCCGGTATCAAGAGCCTGGTGCCGTTTGACCAGATGGCGCACGTCATGCTCTCCGTGGGCCACGCGTTGCCGGCCACGCTGCGCGAGACGGCAAAGGGTGGCATCGCGCAGGCTCCGGCCGCACTTTCGGCCTGTGCAAAATGCGGTGAGTGCGGATAGCGACAAAGAAAGACTCGAAGGTGGGACAAATGTCCCACCTCTTTTGAATGCCACCGTTTCCATACCACAAACAACTGGGTAATCGCTATAATGCAAGCCCAGTAAAAACACGATGAGCCGCAAGGCGAAATCCGAAGGATATGCATACGATGTCGCAAAACGATCGAACTCAACTGATTCCCGATCCGCAGCAGCCGAGCAGGCACACCGGCGGCGTTCAGTCGCCGCGTCCTATCGCGCCGAGCCGCGGTCAGCAGCGAGGTGCGGCAAACGTTTCCCAACGTCCGAACAAGCAGCATCAGCAGCGCCAGGCAAATGGCAATGCGCCCAAGCAGCCCCCCACGCACGCTCGAGGCGATCGCGGCCCCGCACGCAAACCCGCCGAGAACAATAAGTCGGGCAAAAAGACGACGCTCTTTGTCGTTCTGGGTCTTATCGTCATTGTCTATATCGTAGGCGTTGTAGCGTTTTCGCAGGTAGCCTACCCCAACACCACTATCGCCGGCGTCGATGTCTCGTTCTCCAACGCTTCGTCTGCCGCCACCAAGGTCAACTCGGCTTGGAAGCACTATAAGCTCACCGTGACAGGCGATGATTTTAGCTGGACCTATCAGCCCGAGTCCGAGGAGCCCATTGTCGACGGCGAAGCTGCCGCAAAAGAGATTATCAGCCGCAACGAAGCCATTGTATGGCCGGTTCGCCTTGTAGAATCCTTAAGCGGCAAGACCAAAACAACCGCTAGCTCCAACGAAGTCGATCTTGATCAAGACGTCGACCTGTCCATGCTCTCCGACACCTTTGACCAAAAGCAGTTTGAGAAGGATCTGGGCGCCGCCATCGACGAGTTTAACGAGGGGCGTTCGGGCGCGTTCGAGGCCAATAGCTCCTATGACGAGCAGGCCGGCAAGTTTACCGTCGAGAAGGCGCGCTCCAACGAAAAACTCAACCGCGAGCATGTCATTAAGTATGCCGAGCTCGAGCTTGCCTCGCTGGCCGAGACCGTAGATCTTTCCAAGCTCGGCAACGATGCCTATGAGCCGCTCAATGGAACGCTGACCGATGATCAGATTCAGGCCGCATGCGATGCCGCCAACAACTTCTTGGGCGTCAACGTGACCCTCAAGCTCAACGGCGAGGATGCCGGCAAGGTTGATGGCAGCTCCGTATTGCAGTGGATCAGCTTTGCCGATCCGGCCAACCCCACGCTCGATACGTCGCAGATCAGCAGTTGGGCAGCCGAGCTCGCCAACGGCTTTAATACCGTGGGCTCCACTCGCTGGTGGACGCGCGCCGATGGCAAGCAGTGTGCCGTCGAAGGCGGTGACTTTGGTTGGTCCATCGACAGCAGCTCGCTCGCCAAGCAGGTCGAGGACGCCATTAACAACAAGCAGACCGGCGAAATCGAGATCAAGTACTCCCAGAAGGCCGACACCTTTACCGCAAAGGGAGAGCCCGACTGGAAGGCGTATATCGACGTCGATCTGTCCGAGCAGCACGCGCGCTACTATGACGAGAACGGTAATATCGTTTGGGAGGCCAACTTTATTTCTGGCAAGCCGGGAGAGGACGCCACCCCCGAGGGCGTATGGCAGATCAACAGCAACAATGGCGCCAGCAAGCTTATCGGTGCCAAGGACCCCGAGACCGGCAAGCCCAAATACGAGAGCCCGGTAAGCTACTGGATGCCGTTCGAGGGCAATATGGTCGGATTCCACGACGCCACCTGGCAAAACGATTCGAGTTTCGATAACGCCGAATCGTACAAGTGGTGCGGTAGCCACGGTTGTATCAACCTGCGTCTGGCCGATGCCAAGTCGCTCCACGAGCGCATCAAAGTCGGCCTCTGCGTGGTCGTGCACTCGTAACGCAGCTAACGTCTACAACAAGTAAACAGCACGGCGACAAAACTTACAGTACCGTCATCCGCAACTTCTATACGCCCGCCCATCGCGACGGGCGTATATACTTATCGGAGCCATATCGATAAAGGAGACGCTATGTCCAAGGTCCCCACGATCAATCCGGGTCCTGACGATTCCGATCGCATGCCCCAAGATGCCACCGAGACCCTGCCGATTATCAGCGCTGCAGACACCAAGCAGCCCCAAACGAGTCTCGACGATTCGACCGATATCTCCGATGAAGAAGCCTATGCAAAGCTCAAGGCAAAGCGTGCTGAGCGTCGGCGCAAAAAGCTCATCCGACGCGGTATCGCCGTCGGTGTCGTTGTTGCCATCGCACTCATTGCCATCATCGCAACGCTGGTCATCAACGCGCAACCCGCAGGCACCAACGGACCGGTGACCGACATGGTCACCGAAGGCACGTTTACCACCACAGTCGAAGCCAAGGGGCAGCTTAAGCCCATCTCGGCATCGGTCGTCTCCCCTTCTGTCGACGGTACGGTTGAAAAGATCAACATGCAGGCCGGACAGAGCGTCAACGAGGGCGACGTACTCATGACCATTAAGAACGACGCGCTCGATAGCGCTGTTTCCGAGGCGCAGCGCGCGGTCGCGGCCGCCCAGGAAGACCTGAACAATGCAAAGGTGGCACTCGCGGCCGCACAGGCCGCACCGACAACGGACAGTGACGGATCGACCGGTCCATCGGACGCAAACGCCAACGCAAATGCCGTCTCGACCGCCCAGCGCAACCTCGCCTCGGCCCAGGCAGCGCTGGAACAGGCAACTGCAAAGGCGGCCGAGCGCACCGTAAAGGCCCCCAGCTCGGGCAGCATCGTGGAGCTCAACGCCAAGGTGGGCGCCACGGTAACAGGCGGCATGATCATGGGCGAAAGCGATACAAGCGGCGGCAAGCAGTGCATGCAGATTGCCGACCTGTCCAAGATGAAGGTGACCGTGCAGGTGGGCGAAAAGGATATCGCCAAGATCGCCGTGGGCCAGAGCGCCAACGTGACCTATCCAGCGTTTCCCGATATCGTGAGCCAGGGAACGGTCACGGCCATCGCCTCGGTGGCAAACTCCGACTCCAACTCCGGCGGCGGCAGCGTAACCTTTAACGTCGACATCCTCATCGAAGCACCCGACAGTCGCCTTAAGCCGGGTATGACTGCTGAGGTCTCGGTAGTGACCGAGAAGCTCGACGACGTGGTTATGGTGCCGACCATGGCGCTGATGACCGAAGATGGCGAGCACTATTACGTCAATCTGGCCACCGATTCGGAAGGCAAGAAGACGCGCCGCGTGAAGGTGACCGTCGTGACGCAAAACGACAACGAGGCTGTAGTCGGTAAGACGCAGGTCAAGCGCGACGACCAGGGCAACGAGATCAACCCAGACGTCCCGGTTACCAAGTTACGCGACGGCGACACCATTGTGACGGATACCGGCACAGGCATGACGGCAGACGGCGGCGACAATATGTCTGCCGACGAGGGCAAGTAATGCGTCCCGTCATCGACATCCGCAACGTGCACCGCATCTTTGAGAGCGAGGCCGGTTGCGCCCACATCCTGCACAACGTGAGCCTGGCGGTGAACCCCGGTGAGTTCGTCGCCATCACCGGCCCCTCGGGCTCGGGCAAGTCGACGCTCATGAACATCCTGGGCTGCCTGGACAAGCCGACGGCGGGTGATTATTTCCTGCAAGGGCTCAACGTCGCCGAGCTCGACGATGATGAGCTCACCGAGGTGCGCGCGCTGAGCATCGGCTTTGTCTTTCAGAGTTTTAACTTGCTGCCGCGTCTGACGGTGATCGAAAACGTCATGCTGCCGCTGTCCTACACCAATGTGCCGCGTAGCCAGCGCGAGATGCGCGCCGTGCACGCGCTGCAAGCCGTCACATTGCCGGTCGACCATTGGGACCACCGCATATCGGAACTCTCGGGCGGACAGATGCAGCGCGTCGCCATCGCGCGCGCCCTCGTCAACGACCCGCCCATCATTTTGGCCGACGAGCCAACGGGAAATCTAGACTCGACAACCGGGGCGCTCGTCATGGAAACCTTCCACAAGCTCCAGAAACGCGGCAAGACCATCGTACTCATCACGCATGACCCCGGCATCGCCGCCGAGGCCGATCGAGCCGTAACCATCCGTGACGGGCGAATCCATGACGGCGCATATGTCGCGCATACACCGAATACGTTACGCGGGGCCGTCAAAAACCTGCCCGCGATTTCTGCAACCACCAATCAGCCGAAAGGAGCGAAGGCATGAGCACCCGCGATCTTGTCCAAGAAGCCCTTCACTCGCTCGAGGCCAACAAGGGGCGCAGCCTGCTCACCATCCTGGGTATTGTCATCGGCATCGCCTCAGTTATCGCCATGACTTCGCTCATCGGCGGAATCCAAAACAGCCTGGTCAACAGTCTGGGCCTCAATGCGGCGCGCATGGTGCAAATCTATTCGTCGCAAGAACTCACCGAGTCGGACATCGAAAAGCTTCAAAAACTGGTGCCGCAGATAGAGCAGATCGGCATTGTCGACAGCGGGTATACCGAATACAAGACCGGCGATAAAAGCTATACCGTCATGGCACAGGGTGTCGATAGCGACATGCTCGACGCCGTGGGAGCCAGCAAGCTCGTTGCGGGGCGCACCTATTCCCAGGCCGAGTCCCAATCAGGCTCGCGCGTGGCGCTCATCAGCCGTGGCGGCGCCGATCAGCTTTACGGCAACGAACAGGACGCGGTGGGCAAGACTATTAAGGTCTCCAACGGCGAGGTGCAGATTGTAGGCGTGATTGATGGCGGCAGCGACTCCATGGGCTCGCTCACGCTGTATATGCCACGCGAAACCATCGCCGGGCTGTTTGGCGACGAGAATCCTTCATTCCCCAGCGTGACGGCACTTGCCGCCGAGGGCACAGACATGGACGAGCTCTGCAAGACCATCGAGTCTAAGGTGCGCGCGATGAAGGGCATCTCGGAGGATGATGAGTACGACAGCGTATCGGCGACCTCCATGAAAAGCGCCATCGATGCACTCAACTCGTTTATGGGCGCCTTCTCGCTCATCATGGGCGCTGTCGCCAGTATCTCACTGCTTGTCGGCGGAATCGGCATTATGAATATGATGCTTACCAACGTGACTGAGCGCATCCGCGAGATCGGTATTCGCCGTGCCTTGGGCGCCAGTCGCCGCGATATCACCGCGCAGTTTTTGGCCGAGTCCTCGGCGCTGTGCGTCACCGGTGGCCTGCTGGGTGTCCTGATTGGCTATCTGCTGGCCTGGAGCCTCGCGATGTTTGCCGCAGGATCAGGGGTTCTCAACGAGCTCGGTGCCAGTGGGGAGATCACACCGAGCTTTTCAATCGCCACGGTGCTGCTGGCCTTCGGCGTCTCCGTCGGCATCGGCGTAATCTTTGGCTTCTACCCCGCTCGCCGCGCGGCAAAGCTCAACCCGGTGGAGTGCCTACGCTACCAGTAAGCCACCACCAGCTACCAGTAAGCCACCACCAACAAGTTGCGGTGAATTAGGAACCGAATATGCTATCTAGCAGCAAAAACAGACACTATTTCACCGCAACTTATTGAAGGACTGTTTGCGCCAGTTCTGGGCGTCGTCCTCGAGCTATTGATGGATGACGGGCTTGTACGGGTCGAGCTTGCACGGGGCGCTCCTCCTCGCGGGCGGGAGGGCGCGCAGGCGCGGCAAGCGCCTAGCGCGCGAACTCCCGTAAGAGCGCGTCTTCCACTTCCCGAAGCGAAAGGGCCCCGCCTCCCTCGGCGGGACGGGTGACCACGATGCAGCGCGCTCCCACGTCGCGCGCGGAGGCGAGCTTCTCGGCCGTGCCGCCTACGGTTCCCGAGTCCTTGGTCACAAGCCACTGGGCGCCCACCTGCCGAAGCATCGCCTCGTTGAGCTCGCGGGTGAAGGGCCCCTGCATGCCGATGACGTGCGACGGCGAAAACCCCGCGTCGATGCACTTCGTTATAGCACCGGGCAGCGGGAGCACGCGCACGAAGAAGCGCTCCGCGAAATCGGCGACGCGCGTGTAGGGAGCAAGCTCCTTGCTCCCCGTCGTGAGAAGAGCGCGACCCGGGTTCTCGGAGAGAAAGCGCGCCGCGCAGGCGATCGACGCGACCGACACGACGCCTTTGGGCAGCGCCTCGACCGGGCGCGCAAGGCGCAGGCATCGTGCACCCACGGCGAGCGAAGCGGCCCGGATGTTGCCGCTTGCGAGCGTAGCGAAGGGGTGCGTGGCGTCGACGACGATGCGCGCGCCGGAAAGCTCGCGCTCCATGTCGGCCTCGTCGAGCCTGCCCGCATGCACCTCGATGCCCGGAAGCTCGCCCAAAAGTTCGCCTCCGTACTCTGTTGCCGCGTAGGCACGGGCGGGGATGCCCGCCCCGCTCGCCCATTCGCACAGAAGGCGGCCCTCGGTGGTGCCGGCGAAGATGCGCAGCGCCGGCGCGGATGCGGGAGCCGTCACTTCGGGCCGCCTGTGCGCGTGATCTGGTAGAGCAGCGCGTTCATAATGGCAGCCGCCACGGTCGAGCCGCCCTTGCGACCCCTCGCGACGATGGCCGGCACGCGTCGTGCGAGTAGCTCCTCTTTCGCCTCGACCACGTTCACAAACCCGACCGGCACCCCAACGACGAGCGCGGGCGCGATCTTCCCCGCGTCCATGAGCTCGGCGAGGCGCAGAAGTGCTGTGGGAGCGTTGCCGACGGCCACGATGAGCGGACCCTCGATGCCGCAAGCTTTGTCCATGCTCGCAACGGCGCGAGTCGTGCCCGCGGCGCGCGCAGCCGCGGCGACATCAGGGTCGGCCATGTAGCACACGGCCTTGCAGCCGAGCTTCGCGAGCGCGGGCTTGCTTATGCCTGCGAGCGCCATGTTCGTGTCGGTGAGCACCGTGGCCCCTGCACGCAGAGCGTCGAGCGCACAGTGCGCAGCGTCATGGGTGAACACGAGGGAATCGGCGTACGAGAAGTCGGCAGTGGTGTGGATGACGCGTTTAACGACGGGCCCTTCGAGCGGCGGGAACGTGCGGCTGCCGAGCTCTTCGGTGATGATCTCGAAGCTGCGCCGCTCGATGTCGCCGGGCGCCATCTCCTTGGAATCCATCTAGTACTCCACTCCTTCCCTTGCACATATCCCCTGAGAGTAGGGGTGTTTCTCGCACCGCATCTCGGTTATGTAGTCGGCCTTCTCCACGATTTTGCGGGAAGGCGCGCGCCCGGTGAGCGCTACTTCGACGCCACGCGCGGACATATCGAGCGCGCGGTCCACGAGCGCCTCGTCGACAAGCCCCTTCGAAAGCGCGTCGAGCGCCTCGTCGAGCACGAGCAGCCCCTCCTGAGCGCCCTCGAGCTCGGCGAGCGCGGAAGCGAGGTTCCCATCGTGCAGCTCGCACGTCGCGGCAAGTTCTTCCGACGTCATCGACCAGGTAAACTTGTCCGACACCTTCCCCGCGAACACGGGCACGCCGAAATGCTCGGCGAGCAGGCGCACCTCCCCGCTTTCGCCGTCTTTCAGGAACTGCACGACGACGACGCGGCGGCCTGCAGCGAGCATGCGAAGGGCGAGGCCCATCGCCGCCGTGGTCTTGCCTTTGCCGTCGCCATGATACACGTGGATCATACGCCCTCCTCGATAATGCGGTAGACATACTCCATGTCGAGCGCCCCGCGCACGACGTCGGCCAGGCGGTCGAACTCGCGCGCACGGTGATCGGCCGCGGACGCCGCGCCCGCAGCACCCACGACGTTCTCGGGCAGGCCGCGCATGCGCGCGAGCGAGCGCGCGAGGGCGAGCGCCACCCCCGGTTCGTCGAACAGGCCGTGGAGATAGGTTCCGAACACGTTTCCACAGGCCGCGCCTTCTGGTTTGCCGCCAATCGTGCCCGCAGGAGCGCAGGAGACGGTCGTTTCGCCGTCGTGAATCTCGTACCCGCGCGCCGTCATGCCGTTCCACGCCGAGAACGCGCCTTGGGCGCCCGTGATGCGCAGCTCCGACTGGGCGAGGCGCTTTTCCTCCTTGAACACCGTACTTGCAGGGATGAGCCCGAGCCCGCGCGCGGTGCCAGCGCCTTCCCTGCCGTGCGGGTCGGAAAGCTCGTCTCCCAAAAGCTGGTAGCCTCCGCATATGCCGAGCACCGGCGTGCCCGTGCCCGAAAGCGCGCGTACACAGGCCCCGATGCCGCTAGCCGCAAGCCAGCGCGCGTCGTCGAGCGTAGTCTTCGAGCCGGGAAGCACCACCAGGTCGGGTCGGCCCAGATCGGTCGTCGAAGAAACGTAGCGCACGCCCACGCCGGGCACGCGCGAAAGCGGGTCGAAGTCGGTGAAGTTCGACAGATGCGGAAGACGCACGACGGCGACGTCGATGACGCCGCGCGCCTCGCGGGC
The DNA here is from genome assembly GCF_003437565.1 of Collinsella sp. TF10-11AT. Classification (NCBI taxonomy): domain Bacteria; kingdom Bacillati; phylum Actinomycetota; class Coriobacteriia; order Coriobacteriales; family Coriobacteriaceae; genus Collinsella; species Collinsella sp. TF10-11AT. The sequence goes on along the minus strand of NZ_QSQW01000004.1, from coordinate 84,499 downwards.
AGATAGGCGCGGCGCGAGCGAGTCCTCGTCGTCCAGGTCGAGCGTAAGATACGGCACGACCCCCACGACGGGAACCCCGCACATCTTCTCGAGCGGGGCCAAACCCGGGCGCAGGATTTCCACATCGCCGCGGAACTTGTTCACCACAAGCCCCCGCAAAAGCGCGCGGTCCTCGGGCGCAAGGAGCGCGACCGTGCCGTAGAGCTGGGCAAACACCCCGCCCGGGTCGATGTCGCCCGCGAGCAGCACGGGGGAGGACACGGCGCGCGCGAGCCCCATGTTGACGATGTCGTTTTCGGCAAGGTTGATTTCGGCGGGGCTGCCGGCGCCCTCGATGACGATGACGTCGTTTTCCTCCGCGAGCGAATCGAACGCCTCCAAAATCTGCGGCATGAGCGCCTTCTTTCGCGCGAAGTAGTCCCTCGCAGCGAAGGCTCCCTGCGCCTTGCCGGCCACGATGAGCTGGCTTCGGTGGCCGCTTTCAGGCTTGAGCAGGATGGGGTTCATGCGCACGTCAGGCGCGATGCCGCACGCCTCGGCCTGCATGATCTGGGCGCGCCCCATCTCGAGCCCGTCGGCCGTGACACCGCTGTTGAGTGCCATGTTCTGGCTCTTGAAGGGAGCCACGCGCAGGCCGTCCTGCGAAAGTACGCGGCACAGCCCAGCCGCAAGCAGGCTCTTCCCCGCGTTCGACATGGTGCCCTGGATCATGATGGGCTTCGCCCTACCCACGGGTATCGACCTCCTTCGCCGAGCCTCGGCCATCCGCGCCCGCCATAGCGCCGCTGCAAGAAGCGCCGCCCCGTTCGTCGGGTTCGCCTTCACCCGATGCGCCTTCCGCCCGAAGCGCACGGCTGAACGCCATCGCAAGCCGGGCATTCTCCTTGCGCGTGCGCACCGCGACGCGGCACCAGAAACGGGACAGTACCGAAAACGAGTCGCACGTGCGGACCAAAACCCCCTGTTTATACAGGCGCTCGGGGATGTCTTTCGCCGGCGTGCGGACTAAAAGGAAGTTCGCATCCGACGGCACGACGGAAAGCCCGAGCGAGGAGAGCTCGTGGGAAAGCCACGCTCGCTCGCCCGCCAATACATCGCGCGTGCGCGAGACGTATTCAACGTCCTCCAGGGCGGCGATGCCCGCGGCCTCGGCGACCGAGGAGACGGGCCACGCCTGCCCCGCCCGGCGAATCCCCTCGATGAGTTGGGCGTTTCCGCTGATCAGATATCCCAACCGCAACCCCGCCATTCCGTAGAGCTTGGTGAACGCGGAGAGCACGACCACATGGCGCGAACACGCGGCGCGTGCGGCCACGCTCCTTTCGCGGGCGTCGGGCGCAAATCCGAGAAAGCACTCGTCCACGACGAGCATCGCGCCCACCTGCTCGCAGCGGCAGGCCGCAGCATCGATCACACGGGGGTCGACGAGGCGCCCCGTCGGGTTGTTCGGATTGCAGAGGTACGCCACGTCTCTCGGCCCCTCGATCGCGCGGGCGAAGGAGGCGGGCACGTCGAAGTTGTCCGCTTCGGAGAGCGGGAACTCCTGCACGCATGCGCCGTAGTACGATGCCGCCTCCGCATATTCAGAGAACGTCGGCGCGCACACGACGATGCGTTTCGGGCGCACCGCCGCGGCGAGCCGCCAGATGATGTCGGACGCGCCCGCGCCGCAGACGATAGTATCTTCGGGAATGCCCTGGGCGCGCGCTAGGGCGCGAACGAGGGCGAGGCTTTCCCTATCGGGGTAGGCGTCGATTCGAGAAAGCGCCTTGCAAGCTGCGGCGACGGCGCGCGGCGAGGGGCCTGCCGGATTCACGTTCACCGAGAAGTCAATGAGGTCGGAGGCGCCCCCTTCGCAAGCGATGCCGAGCGATTGCGTGCTGCCCCCATGCGCACGGGCACGCAGGATTCCCCCGGCAGCCCGGGGCGCGACGTGGTCTTCCCTCATGCCATCGCCCCCACGGCGAGCACGACCGCCGCGCGCGCAGCACCGAAGACGACAAGCGCGCATACGGACGCGGCGAGCATGAGCCTTGTCGCCCGGGCGATGTCGCCCCACTCGATTTCGCGGGACGCGTCGCCTATCGTCGGTTTCTCAACGAGCTTGCCGAAATACACCGCGGGTCCTGCCAGGCGCAGCCCGAGCGCGCCCGCGCACGCTGACTCGGTCTGCGCCGCGTTCGGGCTCGCATGGCGACGCCTGTCGCGGCGCCAGATGCGCGCCGCCCCGCGCGCGTCGAGCCCAACGATCGGGCACACGGCGATCATGAGCAGAGCCGATAAGCGCGAGGGAATCCAGTTCAGCGCATCGTCGAGGCGCGCCGAAGCGCAGCCGAAGTCGATGTAGCGCTCGTTTTTGTAGCCCACCATGCTGTCGAGCGTGTTCACCGCCTTGTACGCCATGCCCAAGGGCGCACCCCCGATCATAAGGTAGAAAAGCGGCGCGATGACGCCGTCGCTCGCGTTCTCCGCCACCGTTTCCACGGCGGCACGCGCGACGCCGTGCTCGTCGAGAACAGACGTGTCGCGTCCCACGATGAGCCCGACGGCTTCGCGCGCCGCGACAAGGCCGCCCTTCGAGAACGCGCGGGCCACGGCCAGGCTCTGGCGGCGCAGCTCGCATGCCGCGAGAATCTGATAGCTCGCCCATGCCTCGGCAACGAAGCGCAAGCCGGAGTGAACCATGCCGCAAAGATGCAGGATGCCCCAGGTCAAAAGCCCACACGCAAGCGGAAGCGCCACGGCGAGCACAAGACCTGCGGCGCGCGTGCCCGCGGACGTTTGCGGGAATGCGCCCCGCAGGCGGCCTTCGGCCCACGTGATCGCACGCCCCATGGCAACGACGGGATGGGGAAGCCAGCGCGGGTCGCCGAAGGCAAGGTCGGCCGCGAACCCGGCGGCGACGGCAAGAATCGTCATCACCGGGCATCGCCCCCCGAAGCGGAGCGAACGTCGCGAAGGCAGCGCCCATCCCAGGTGGCGGCCCATGCGCCGCCCGGCTCGGTATGCACGTCAAAGTATCCCATTTTCGGGACAGCTAGCTCGGAGAGCAGCGCTTTCACGGTACCCGCGTGAACGACGAAGACGGCGCGCCCGCTCCCCTGGGCGCGCTCCGATTTGCACGCCTCCCGAAACGCCGCGACGACGCGGCGGGTGAAATCGCTCTTGTCCTCGCCATGCGGGCAGCGCGTCTCGCACCAGGAGTCTACCCAGGCGCGATAGCGCGCATCCTCTTTAAGCTCGGCGGCGCTTCGCCCCTCGAAGTCGCCGAAATCCATCTCGCGCAGACCGGGGCACGCCATAAGCTCCGCGTTCGGGAAGAGGATGCGCGCCGTCTGGTCGGTGCGGGCCATGCCGCTCGTGATAACACGGAACACGTCACGATCGCACGCGAGGTCGCGCAAAGCGCGCTCGCCCGCACTCGACAGGGGCTCGTCGGTGCCCGCCCCGCTGTAGCGATGGTCTTCCGTGCCCGCCGTGGCACCATGGCGCACGAAGACGACTTCCAAAGGCGCACCCGCGCCCTGCGTCCCTCGAGGTGCATCGGCAAGGTTTCCTTTGATGACCTGGGGAATCCCGCACGTCATGCGCACGACGACGTCGGCGCGCGCAGCGAGCGCGCATCCCAGGCGCCCCGCGCGCTCGCGCCATTGGGCGTCTTCCGCACTCATGGGGACGACCCCCGAGCCGACCAAGGGCAGAATCACTGCGTCGAAGCCGATCAGCCGCTCGAGCGCCCGGTCAGCGTCGAGCGCGCGTACGAGTTCCTCAGCACGGTATGCGACGCGGCCGGCAAAAGCCGCGGGCACGCCGCCCTCCGCAAGCTGCGCCGCATCGACGAAATCGTCCGCCGCGAACCCGAGTTTTTCGCGCACGAAGGTCCTCTTCCCCGAATGCGCGCCACCTACCACGAGCATCATAGGAGCATGCCCCCCACCACCAGCATGGCAAGCATCGCGAGCTCGGCCCATTGCAGAAACCATCCGGCCAAATCCCCCGTCACCCCGCCGAAGCGGGACAGGGCAACATGGCGGTACCACGCGAGCACCAAAAGCCCCGCCACCGCCATAAAGGCGCCGACGGCCTGAGCGCACGCGACCATCCCTGCAGCCGAAGCCGCAGCGAAAGCGCAAAGCGGCACGACGATCGCCGCGCGCTTCTTCGCAGGCGAGAGCCCCGCGGCCATGCCGTCCGCCCGCGCGGCAGGCCAGCATTCAACGGCGAGTCCCGAAAGCGCGCGGGAGAACACGAGCGAGCACAGAAGCGCGAGGAACGCCCCCGCCGTAAGCGGCAGCGCGGTGAACAGGGAAAACTGCAGAATAAGGTACACAACAACACCGATGACCCCGAAGGCGCCCGCCCGCGGATCGTGCATGATCTCGAGCTTTCGCTCGCGCGGGGCCCAACTTGCAAGCGCATCGGAGGTGTCGCAGAGCCCGTCTAGGTGGATGCCTCCCGTCACCGCCACAGGCAGCGCCACGAGCACGGCCGCGACGATGGTCGCGGGCACGCCGAGCAGGTTCGCCACGTGCCCCCACGCCGTCATGAGGAAGCCTTCCGCAAGGCCCACCAGGGGAAACGCGGCAAGTGCATGGGTTGACCCGAAATCGGTCCAGGCCGATTTCGGGACGGGGATGCGCGAGAACGTTCCGAACGCCGCGCCGATTGCCTCTGCTATCTTCACCTTGTAGGTCCTTCGCCTTTCATCCACACGGGAATCCCGCATACCACTTCGACTGCATGGTCGGCCAGCGCCGCCACGCCCGCGTTCACGCGCGCGAGCGCGCGCCTCCATGCCTCGGTCCCTTCATCGTAGCGCATCCCATCGGCGAACACGTCGACGGTGACCACCACCGTATACGCAGCGGCCTGAGCGAGCCGTTCGATGCCTCCGAGCACCTCGCGCGCCGCAGCGTCGGGGTCACGTGGGGACAAGCCGCCTTCCGCGAAAAGCTCATTCGCAACCAGGTTGCCCACGTCCTCCAAAAGAAGTGTGCAGCCGCGCGGAAGCCCGGGCGCTGCGGCGCCCACGTCACGCGAGCACTCGAGGGTGGAAAACCCTTTGCCTTCGCGCAGCGCCCGATGGCGCGCGATGCGGCGGGCGCCATCTTCCCCGAAGGGCTCCATCGTTGCCAGGTACACGCGAGGGCCGTCGTGCCCGAGGCACAGGGACTCGGCGTAGGCGCTCTTGCCGCTCGCGGCGGCGCCGATGACGAGCGTCACCGTCATTTCCCGGCCTCGAAATGCTCGTAAGCAGCCATGCCAGTCGCCGTGAACGTCTTCCCATCCCGGTACACGCGCAGCGCCGAATCCAGAAGGGGGAGATACGCCATGGCGCCCGCGCCCTCGCCCAAGTGCATGCCTGCGTCGAGGGGCGCCTTTATGCCGAGCTCGCGAAGGAGCTCCCGGCTTGCGGGTTCGCTTGATGCGTGGGTGCCCACGAGGTAGCCCAAGGCGTTGGGGCACAGGCGCGCCGCGCACAGGGCCGCCGTGCAGGATATGACCCCGTCGAGGAGCGCCGGCGCCTTCGAGACCGCGGTCCCCAGGTAGAAGCCGCACATCGCAGCGATGTCGAAGCCGCCCACCTTCGAGAGCACGTCGATCGGGTCGGCGGGATCGGGCGAGTTCGCGTCGATAGCGCGCTCGACCACGTCGCGCTTGCGCGCGAGCGAGGCGTCCGAGAGCCCCGCGCCGCGCCCGACAAGGCTCCGCGCGTCCGCCCGGATGAGCACTGCGGCCACCGCCGCCGAGGTGGTCGTGTTGCCGATGCCCATCTCGCCCGCGGCGAGAAGGCGCACGCCGGCGCGGGCAAGCCCGCACGCGACGGCGATTCCGACCTCAATCGCGCGCACGGCCCCATCGCGAGACATAGCGGAGCCGTGAGCGATGTTGCCGCTCCCCCGCCGCACGTTCGCGCGCACCATGCGCGCGTCTTCTATGCCCCGGGCCATACCCACGTCGACGGGCACGACCTCGGCACCCGCGAACGCCGCCATGCGGCAGGCGCTCGCGGCCCCCTCGCACATGTTGCGCGCGACGGCTCGCGTCACATCTTGCCCGCTTTGCGACACGCCTTCGGCAACGACCCCGTTGTCGGAGAAGAATACCGCGAGCGCACGGGGAAACTCGGCCACCTCGGCGTTCCCCTGAGCTGCGGCGATACACGCGACGGCGTCTTCAAAGTCGCCCAATCCCCCCAAGGGGTGCGCGATGGAGTCCCACGCGGCGTACGCGGCGGCACGGGCGCACTCGTCTGCGGGCGCGATCCGGGAAAGCGCGGCTTCGAGCACGGCGCCCGGCGCCGACGAGAACGCGCGCTCGACTTCCTCGCGGATGCAGGCAAGCGCGGTTTCGGTTGCTTCAGCCATGCCGTCTCCTCTCTGCGAACGACGCTGCGGCAGACGCGAACGCGCGCGCAACGTCGGGGTTCGCAGGATAGTACACATGCGGGAAGCCCGCCACCAGGGACGGGGTGGTCGTCATGCACGGCCAGCCCTTGTCGCGCCGGGGCTTCTGCGCCCAGAAGTCGCCGCCCGGGCAGGTGGACTGCCAGTAGTGGAACTCGTGCGCGCGGATGCGTGTGCCGCGTGGCCCGTAGAGCCCGTCGCGTTGGGAAGTGAGCTCCACGTACCCGAAATGGGACAGCCTTCCCCCGTTCTCGCTTGCGCCCTCAAGGGCGCCCGCAACAGGCCAGCGCCGCCCCTCGCTATCGGCGATTTCGCGCTGCAGGTACAGAAACCCACCGCATTCGGCGACCGTCGGCATGCCGGATTCCACCGCGCGCCGCACCGCCTCGCGCATCGACACGTTCTCGGAGAGCTGCCGCGCATGGAGCTCCGGGTAGCCGCCCCCCAGATAGAGGGCGCTTGTCCCCCGGGGCAACTCGCTATCACACAGGGGGCTGAAAAAGGCCAGCTCGCAACCCAGGTCCTCGAGCGCGCGCAGATTCTCCTCGTAATAGAACGAGAACGCCTCGTCACGCGCGACGGCGACGATGGGCCGCGCTCCCGCGATCGGCTCCAACCGGTAAGGTTCCTCGCGGATATCGGGTGCCGTCGCCGCTATTTCGAGCAAGCGGTCGACGTCGATGCTCTTTTCCACCAGCTCGGCCATCTTGCCGATGCGCGCGGAGAGCTGCTCGACCTCGTCGGCGGTCACAAGCCCCAGATGCCGGCTTTCGAGCGAGAACGCCTCGTCGGCGGGGATATTCCCCAAAACCGCGACGCCCGTGTTCTTCTCGATCGCAGGCGCCGCGTAGGCGCAGGCAGCGGCGCTCGTCTTGTTCAGCACGACGCCGCGCACGTTCGCACAAGGCAGGAACTCGGCGATGCCGCGGATTACGGCGGCGAGCGATAAAGACGCCCCGCGCCCGTTCACCACTAAAACGACCGGCGTTTCCGTGTCGCGCGCAACCTGATAGCTGCTCGCGTCGGCCACGCCGGGCGCCATGCCGTCGTAGAAGCCCATGACCCCCTCGAGCACCGCGACATCCGCGCCCGCGGCGCCGCGTGCGAGCAGGGCGCGCAGCGTCGGGGCGTCAGTGAAGAAGCCGTCTAAGTTGCCCGAGCACGCACCCACGACGCGGCGATGAAAGAGCGGGTCAATGTAGTCGGGGCCGCATTTGAAGGCTGCGCATGCAAGGCCGCGGCGCGCGAGCGCGCGCAGGAGCGCGCACGTGACGACCGTCTTGCCGCTCCCGCTCGAGGGCGCAGCGACCATGAAGCGCGGGATGGACGTGCTCACCGGGCACCGCCTTCCCCACCTGCGGCGTTGCAGTTAGCAAGCGAGACCACCTCAACGGATGGGTTCCCCTCGACAGAGGGGTCCTCCCCGAAAGGCGACTCAGCAAGCGCGCCGACTTCGGCAAGCTCCTCGGCATCCGCGCCCGCACCGCGCGCACTGACGAGGAACACGGGGTTTTGCGCCTTCATAAGATGGTGCGAGCCTACAGCCTCAGCGCGGGCGGCCGACACCTGGCACGCCTCGAACCCCTTAAAGCGCGAACCCGAGAGGAGCGCGCACGCCTCGGTGAGCGTCTCAACGGTGACGCATGGCACGCACAGGCGAACCTGCGAGTTCTTCTCGAGCGCCGCCTCCACGATGGAGGGAAGCTCGCCCGCGCTCCCGCCGACGAACACGGCGTCGGGGACAGGCAGTTTCGCGAGCGCTTCGGGGGCGACACCGGGGACCGCATGCACGTTGCCGCACCCGAATGCATCCGCGTTCTCTCGGATGAGCCGCACGCCGGCCGCGTTGCGCTCGACCGCCCATACCGACCCCGCTCGCGCGACGAGCGCCGCCTCGATCGACACGCTCCCAGTGCCGGCGCCGACATCCCACACGGTGTCGGTCGCGGTAAGGCGCAGCTTCGCGAGCGCGACGGCGCGCACCTCCTGCTTGGTCATGGGAACGTCGCCGCGGATGAAGAGCTCGTCGGGAATGCCCGAGGAAGCGTACGGCCAGCGGGAGCTCGCGGCGCGGGATGCGCCCGCAGAGTCCGCCGCGAAAGAAGCAGCCGCGGGCGCAGACGCGCCGGCCGGCGCCTCGGAGGCTGCGCTAGAGCCCGCAGGCGACCCGGCGCAGCCTGCGAACTCGATAAGCATCACGTTCAAGTCGTCGAACGTCTGACCTGCGATTTCACTTGCGGTCGCGCAGGTGATGCGCTCGTCGGGGTACGACAGGCGCTCGGCCACCGTCACGCGCGCGTCCCCGAAGCCCGCCTGCACAAGCTCGCCCGAAAGCCGCGAGGGGTCTTCCCCGCCCGACGTGGCGAGGAAGAGCTCACCTGCGCGCTCGGCCTCGGCCACGATGTCGCACGCCACGCCGTGAGCGCTCGCGAAGCGCCAATCCTGCCATGGACGCGCGAGGCGCGCGGCGAGATACGACGCTGAGCTTATGCCGGGAATGACGAGCACGTCCACCCGCGCGTCGCCGGAGAGCGCCTCCACCAGGCGGCGCGCGCCGCTGAACAGCCCCACATCGCCCGTCATCACGACCACGGCGCGCTGCCACGACGCCGCATCGGTGAGAGCGGCGACGATGTCCGCCGTCTTCACGAGCTCGCATCTCACCACGTCGGGCGGCACGTCGATGCTGACAAGCGCGCGATGAGCGCCGATGACCACGTCGGCGATGTCGATCGCGTCGAGCGCCGCGCGCGAGAGCAAGTCGGGGTTTCCGGGCCCCGCCCCGATGATCGTTACCTTTCGCATGGAATCTCCCGATACCCGCGCGGCGTGACCATACGGCCGCCTACGCGCTTCGTGTCCGCGTTGCCGACGAACACGGTGGTGAACATGTCGGCGTCGAACTCCCCCAGCTCGGAGAGCTTGCACATGCCCGACTGCTGCCCCTCGCGCCCGATGTTGCGTACCCAGCCGCAGAGCGTGTTGGGGGCCTTCCATTCGAGCATAATCTTCGCCGCGCGCGAGAGCCTGTCGGCGCGCTTTCTGCTGCGCGGGTTGTACAAACAGATGCAGAAGTCGGCGCTCGCCACGGCGGCGAGCCTGCGCTCGATGACCTCCCACGGCGTAAGCAGGTCGGAGAGCGACACGACCGCGAAGTCGTGGGCAAGCGGGGCGCCGAGCACCGCCGACCCGCTCTGAGCCGCGGTGGCCCCGGCGATAACTTCCACGTCTACATCGGGGTAGTCCTCCGCAAGCTCCAGCACGGGGCTCGCCATGCCGTACACGCCCGCGTCACCGCTGCACACGAGCGCCACGGCTTCTCCGCTCTGCGCGCGCGAAAGCGCCAGGCGGCACCGTTCGACCTCGTGCATCATCGGCGTCGCGAGATGCGCCGCGTCGGGCACGGCGGCGAGCGCGAGCTCCACGTATTTCGTGTACCCCACAACGATGTCGGCCGCCTCGAGCGCGCGCCGAGCCGCAATCGTCATGCCGTCGAGGCCGCCCGGACCGATCCCCACCACGAAGAGCTTTCCCATCACCGCTCCTTAAACGAAAGTTCGATAGTTACCTTGGAAAACGCGACGGTCACGCCGCCGTGAGCGAGCTTCGGGAAGATAAGTTTGCCCCCGTCCGCGAGCGCCGCGCGCTCGCACACGTTGTCGACCCCCACCGTCGCGCGCACGAAATCAGATGGCGAAACGCTGCCTTCGACCTGCGACAACTCCTCTGCGGAATACGTCACAAGCGGGATATTGCGCGCGCGACAGAAGGCGAGCAGACCCTCCTCGTGCGCCTTCACGTCGATCGTCGCCGCTTCGCGCACGGCCGAAGGCGAGATACCCGCCTGCCCGCACGCGAGAAGAAACGTCTCCCCGATCGCTTCGGCGCACGCACCGCGACGGCACCCTATGCCCGCAACGATGCAGGGCACGACAAGGCGAAGCGGCTCGGGCGCAGACGTCTGCGCCCGCACGCCCGCCGGCTTCCCCGTCTCACCGGCGGGCACGACCTCGCCCGTTGTCTCCGCCGCGCGAACGGACGCACCTGCATTCGCGCCAGCGAACGGCGACACGACAATATCGGCCCGAGCGCGGTCGGACGCAATGTCAACCCCCTCAGGCAGCTGTCCCGAAATCGGCATGTCGGAATAGAGCGCCACGCGCCCGCCCGAAAGCAGCCGCGCCGACACTCGCTTGATGGCCTCGGGATTCGAAACGGCGAGCCCCGCACAGCGAGCCCACGTATCCACCGCCCACACGCCGCGGACGTCGGTCGCCGTGGTGATGACGGGGATGGCCCCTGCCGCGCGTGCCACAGTTTGCGCAAGCTCGTTCGCACCGCCCAAATGCCCCGACAAAAGCGGGACGGCAAAGCGCCCCGCCTCGTCGATCGCCACAACCGCGGAATCGCTTGCCTTCGAGGCGACATGCGGCGCGATCGCCCGCACGGCGATGCCCGCCGCGCCCACGAACAGGAGCGCGTCCGACGCTTCCCACGCGAGCGCCGTCCATGCGCGCAGGTCGGCCTTCCACTCGCCGAACCCGCGCGAAACGGAAACGTCCCAGCCAGGGTCATCTTCACCTGTCTGCGCGCAATCGGAAAGCGCGTGTGCGATGCGCTCCGCCAACGCATACCCCCTCTCGGTGAACGCTATGCAGGAAACCCTCATCTAGCGCACCACCATCGTCGAGAAGTAGCTGCCCCGATCGGGCACATCGTCGAGCGAGCGGTACACGCGCTCGCCCGGAAGCCCACAGTCCTCTACGAGCTCGGCACCGTCGAAGGCGCCCTCCTCGCGAAGGATGCGCTTCGTGTCCGCAAGCGAGCGGCGCGCCTTCATGACCACCTTCGTCCCCGGCCAGCCGATTGCGCGGCGCACGTCGTCGTAGCCGCCGGGCACGATGTGCAGAGGCGACGACATCTCGGGCGTGAGGTCGCGCTCGAGCGCTGCGGCGACCGCGCAGAAGCTCGGCACGCCGGGAATGGCGCGCGCCTCGAACCCGCAGGCGCGCACGTCGGGCGCTATGCGCTGGAAGGTGGCGTAGATGCTCGGGTCCCCCAGGTTCAGCAGCGCGACGTCGCGGACCGCATCCAGGTGCGCGACAAGCTCGCGAACAAGCGAGGCATGCTCGGCCGTGCGGCGCTCGGCGTCGCGCGTCATCGAGAATCGCACGGGGATCACCGTCTTGCCTGTAAGGTCGACGGCGCCGCGCACGATGTCGAGCGCGACCATGGCCCCGTCCGCCGTCTGCGGTGCGGCGATGACCGGACACGATTCGATTGTGCGGACGGCCTTGATCGTGAGCAGCTCGGGGTCGCCAGGCCCCGTGCCCACCCCGTACAGCACGCCTTTACTCATACGTAGCCCCCAATTCCCCGATAACTGCATCGGCGCCCGACGTGCGGAAAAGCTCTCGGCGCTCGGCGTCGAACACGACCGCGGCGATGTCGCATGCGCCCGCCGCGCGGCGGCGCAACCTGTCATCGATTGCCGCAGCGAGCGAGGCGCGCGCAGCGTCCCCCACGCCGGCGGCCTCGATCACCTCGAGCGCCGCCGTGGTCGTGACCGACGACATGATCTCGCGCACGGTCTTCGTGCCCGCGCCGGCCAAGGCCGCGTGGGCGGCCAGAATCTCCGCGCGGCAGTCGGCGGTACGCGAATGGGTGTCCATGATGCCGCCCGCGACCTTCACCAGCTTGCCGATGTGTCCCACAAGAAGGACATTGGTAAATCCCTCGCGAACGCAGCAATCAATCGCATCGCCCACGAAGTTGGAGATGAAGACCACCGGCGCACCGTTTAGGTGGAAATGCCCCGAGATGAACTGTGCGCCGTAGTTGCCGGGCGTGAGCACGACTCCGCGCCGCCCCATAGCCGCATGCTGCCGGATCTCGAGCTCGATGCTGTCGCGCAAGGCAGCGAGGCTGCGCGGCTCGACGATGCCCGTCGTGCCCAGGATGGAGATGCCGTCCTCTATCCCCAGGTGCGGGTTGAAGGTCTTTTCGGCAAGGGCAACACCCTCGGGTACCGAAATCGTCACAGCGATATTTCCAGAAAAGCCGTGCGCGGCGCACACCTCGCGCACCGCCGAAGTGATCATCGCGCGCGGCGTCGCGTTGATGGCGGCCGCCCCCACCGGCTGCTCGAGCCCGGGCAACGTCACGCGCCCCACGCCCACGCCGCCATCGACGGAAACTTCCGATTCGCGCGCGGGCACGCCCTTGCTGCCCGCAGCACCCGTGCCCGACCCCGCATGTTCCACGCGCGCGTACACGAGCACGCCGTCGGTCACATCGGCATCGTCGCCTGCGTCCTTTCGCACGGCGCACTGGGCGCACCCCTCGCCGATACATGCGTCGACCACGTTCGCCTCGACGGGCAGCCCGCCGGGGGTGACGATCGACACGCGGCCGACGGGCTTTCGTGACAAGAGCATCTCGCAGGCCGCCTTCGCCGCGAGCGCGGCGCAGCTCCCCGTGGTGTAGCCGCAGCGCAGGCGGGTCGTCCCGGTATATATGTAGTGCTCGAAGGCCACGCTAGCTGCTCGCCTTCCGATACCCTGTGGCAAACGAAGGGTCGTAAAGCTTGCTGCGCTCGTACGACTCCGCTTGCGCGCCGTTGTGCGCAAGCCCGCCGCGAGCTCCGAGCACGCGGCCCACCACCACGAGCGCCGTGCGGTCGATGCCCTCTCGCGTGCCCGCATCGGCGAGCGTGCCCACTGTGCATCGCACCACGCGCTCCTCAGGCCAGGTCGCCTTGTACACGAGCGCCGCCGGCTCGTCGGAGCTGCGGCCCGCGGCCAAAAGCTCGGCGGAAAGCTCGGCGAGCATACCCGAGCTCAGGAAGATGACCATAGTCGAGCCGCTTTCCGCCATGGTGCGCATGCCCTCGCCCGCGGGCATGGGGGTGCGCCCGGAAAGCCGCGTGATCACGACCGACTGGCTGATTCCCGGCAGCGTGTATTCCTGGCGAAGCGCCGCCGCGGCACCGCAAAAGCTCGACACGCCGGGCACCACCTCGTAGTCCACGCCGCGCGCGTCGAGCGCGTCCATCTGCTCCTGGATGGCGCCGTACAGGCACGGGTCGCCCGTGTGCAGGCGCACCACTTCCTCGCCCCGCGCATCCGCCGCGCACATCACGTCGAGCACTTCCTCCAAGGTCATGTGCGCGCTGTCGTAGACGACGCAGGATTCCTTGCACTCGGCGAGCAGCTCGGGGTTCACAAGGCTCCCCGCCCAAACGACCACGTCGGCCGCGCGCAGAAGACGCGCCCCGCGCAGCGTGATAAGGTCGGCGGCGCCCGAACCTGCGCCAACGATATGAATCATCCGAGCCTTCCCTTCCCGTTTCTCATCGCAACCGTTTACGCCGCCCTTCGCGCAGCAGGCAAGACACGGCGCCCGCAGCGGCAATCGGCGCAAATACGTAGGCAGGAGGCGCAATGCCGCCCGCCCTGGCTTTGACACGCCCACAAACGCCCACTATCATAGTGGTAGTTTCGGCAACGAGCATATGACAATCGAATAAAAGGAAATGACCGGCGCGGCGCCCACACAGCCCGCGCTGGCTTGCGGAGGGAACCAGGTGGGAATCCTGGGCAAGGGACATTACTGTGTAGGACGCGCGGGCGAACCGCCTCGCGCCCCAAGCCAGACTGCTTCGCCTTTTCCTCACGGCATCGCCGTGGCGTTATCTCCTTGTGAACCCCGAGGAGTGCGCTTCCCTTTCGAATGCAAGAAACAGGCGCGCTATCCCTTTGCGGACGAGCGCGCTTTTCTTTCGCTTGTGCCGATAAGCAACTGTCGCCGGGGGACCGGCAAACCGAGGAAAGGGAAAACCATGTCCGACCAGATGTCACGCCGCGGCTTCATGGGCGCCGCAGCAACCGGAGCCGTCGCGCTCGCCGGATTCGCGCTCGCGGGCTGCTCCAGCACCTCCGCGAGTCCCGAGAAATCGAGTGAAAAGCAGAAGGCCGTGAAGCCGGTCATTCTCGTCACGAGCTTCGGCACGAGCTACAACGACTCGCGCCACATCACCATCGGCGCCATCGAAGACGCTATCCGCGAGAAGTACTGGCAGGACTACGACATCCGCCGCGCCTTCACCGCGCAGATCATCATCGACAAACTGAAGAAGCGCGACGGCATCACGATCGACAACATGACCGAGGCGCTCGACCGCTGCGTGGAAGACGGCGTGAAGGAAATCGTCGTGCAGCCGACGCATCTCATGGCTGGCCTGGAATACGCCGACGTGAAAGACGAGCTCGACAAGTACGCCGACAAGTTCGACAAGATCTCGCTCGGCGACCCGCTGCTCACCTCCGACGACGACTACAAGAAGGTGGCCGCAGCCATTAAGGAGAACATGGCGTCCTTCGACGACGGCAAGACGGCGCTGTGCCTCATGGGCCACGGCACCGAAGCCGATTCCAACGCCGACTATGCCAAGATGCAGGAAGTGTTCAAGAACGAGGGCTTGACGCAGTTCTTCGTCGGCACCGTCGAGGCTGAACCGACCTGCGAGGATGTTATCGCCGCCGCGAGCGCCGCAGGGTACAAGAAGGCCGTGCTCGCGCCGTTCATGGTGGTCGCGGGCGACCACGCGAACAACGACATGGCAGACGAGACCGACCCCGACAGCTGGGCTGCGAAGTTCGTGGCCGCCGGCTTCGAAGTGACGTGCCTGCTCCAGGGCCTGGGACAGAACGCCGCGGTTGACGACATCTACGTCTCGCACGTGGACGACGCCATCGCCAAGCTGTAAACTCGCCGCGCACGGGGGCGCCGGTTGCGTCCCCGTGAAACGGGCATGCGCCTTCCCGGACCGACGGCGCATGCCCGTTTCATTCGCATCCCGCCCGCCCACCGCACGGCGCGGGAGGTCAAACCGATTGAAAGGAACCCCTCCCCTTGTTGAAGAAAACCCTCGTCTTCGCCCTGTCGGCGGTACTTTGCGCGTTCTCGCTCGCCGGCTGCGCCGGAAATTCGAGCGACAGCGCAAAGGCAAGCGATGCCGATTCCCAGGAAAAGACCGAACAGGCGGCCGATGCGCCCGAGGGCGCAAGCGCTGCCCCCATTACCGCCGACAAGGTGGCCGACGGCACCTATCCGATCACCGTAGATTCCAGCTCGAACATGTTCAGGATTGTGGACGCCCAGCTCATCGTGGAAAACGGCTCCATGCACTGCGTGATGACGCTTTCCGGCACGGGCTACGGCAAGCTCTTCATGGGCACGGGCGACGAGGCTGCCGCCGCGAGCGAGGCCGACTTCATCCCCTATGTGGAAAACGCGGAAGGCAAGTACACCTACGACGTGCCCGTTGATGCGCTCGACGAGGACACCGCCTGCGCCGCGTGGAGCATTAAAAGGGAGCGGTGGTACGACCGCACGCTCGTATTCGAATCCGCCGGCGTCGATCTGCGCGCCGACGCGCTGAAGTAACGCCATGCGGTCGATTCTTCCCAAGGAGGAAAGCAGGAAGCGCCGCAGCATCGCAGCGCGCGCGATCGCCTGCGTTCTCGTCGGCCTGCTCGCGCTTCCCTTCGCGGGGTGCAGTGCGAGCCCGAACGCGACCGGTAGCACGGCTGGCTCTCAGGAATACACTGTGAGCGTCTCGCTTTCCGGCGGGTCAGGGCGCGCAAGCATCGCCTCACCCACCACAATTGTGAAGGATGGCGACACCTACACCGCGACCATCACCTGGTCGAGTTCGAACTACGACAAGATGACCGTCGACGGCGTGGACTACGCGCCCGAAAACGACGGCGGCAACTCCACGTTCGAGATACCCGTCACGCTCGACGAGGACATCGCCGTGTCGGCAGAGACCGTCGCCATGTCGACGCCGCACACCATCGACTACACACTCCACTTCGACTCATCCACCATGAAGGAGAAATCGGGCGACGATGCAAGCGGCGGCTCCCCTGCGGGAACGGCTTCAAGCGCCGCGGCCGACTTCCACAACGCCGATTTGGGCTGCGGCTGGGAACCGACGGGGACGCTTCAGCTTGAATACGCCGAGCACTTCACTGTCGACGAGTTCGAAGGCGGCCTGCGGCTTATCTGCGTTTCGAACGGGGAGCGCTTCCTCGTGGTGCCGCAAGATGCGAAGGTACCTGATGGGTTGAGCTCCGACATCGCGGTCATAAGGCGCCCCGCCGACAAGGTGTACCTCGTGTCGTCGGCGACGATGTGCCTGGTCGACGCGCTCGATGCGAACGACAATATCTTCATGTCGGGCACGAAGGCCGAAGATTGCTCGGTCGCGGGCTTCAAAAGCGCGCTCGAAAGTGGGGCGATCGCCTACGGCGGCAAGTACAGCGCGCCCGACTACGAGCGAATATCGGCCTCGGGCTGCACGCTCGCCATCGAGAACACCATGATCAACCACACGCCCGATGTGAAGGAAAAGCTGCAGAAGCTCGGGCTCGTCGTGCTCACCGAACAGTCGTCGAGCGAGCCCGAAGCACTCGGGCGCGTCGAGTGGATTAAGCTTTTCGGCGTCCTGTTCGACAAGGAAGACGAGGCCGCGCACCTGTTCAACGAGCAGAAGGCCCGCGTCGAGCAAACGTCGGGGCTCGCGTCGTCAGGTAAAACCGTGGCGTATTTCTACATTAACTCGAACGGGGCCGCCGTCACGCGGCGGGCGGGCGACTACGTGGCGCAGATGATCGAGCTTGCAGGCGGCAGCTACGTGCTCGATGACGCGCAGACGGCGTCGACGTCAGGTTCGTCAGTAACGCTCGAAATGGAGCGCTTCTACGCGACGGCGAAGGATGCCGACATCATCGTCTACAACGGCACCATCGACGAATCGGTTGCCACCTTGAACGACTTCGTAGGCAAAAACGCGCTATTGTCGCAGTTCAAAGCTGTGAAGAACGGCAACGTCTGGGTCACAAGCGCCGACATGTACCAGCAGATGACTTCCACCGCCGACATTATCGACGAGCTGCACGGGGCGTTCACCAGCGATGACGTGAGCGACTTCCATTATCTGAGGAAGCTCGGCTAGCACCATGAGAAGCCGACTTTCCACGGCATACGACGAATCGGGGCGCGCCGCACGGTGTCGCGTCGTGACGGCGCTGCTCGCTGTTGCCCTCATCGTGCTCGTCGGGGCCAACCTGTGCATCGGGAGCGTGCTCGTGCCCGCAGACCACATCCCCGGCATCCTTTCGGGCGGCGCGGCCAATTGCATGGAAAGCCAGGTCATCTGGGAGATTCGCCTGCCGCGCGTGCTTTCAGCCGTGCTTCTCGGCGGGGCACTTTCGCTTTCCGGGTTCCTGCTGCAGACGTTTTTCAACAACCCCATCGCCGACCCGTTCATCTTGGGCGTCTCCTCGGGCGCAAAGTTCGTCGTCGCGCTTACGATGATCGTACTTCTGGGCGCGAACCAGGCCATGTCCTCGCCGGCCATGGTGGCCGCAGCGTTTCTGGGCTCGCTTATCACCATCGGCTTCGTGCTCCTCATCGCACGGCGCATAAGTTCCATGGCCATGCTCATCGTGGCGGGCGTCATGGTGGGATACATCTGCTCGGCGGCGACGAACTTCCTCATCGCCTTCGCCGACGACCAGTCCATCGTGAACCTGCACAACTGGTCTTTGGGTAGCTTCTCGGGTTCGAGCTGGGACGACATCGCGGTCATCGCGGTCGTGGTGATTACCGTGAGCGCATGCGTATTCGCGATATCGAAGCCCCTTTCCGCCTTCCAACTGGGAGAAGCCTACGCGAAAAGCGTCGGCGTGAACGTCGAACGCTTCCGCGTGGTGCTCGTCCTTCTAGCGAGCATGCTCTCCGCCTGCGTGACCGCGTTCGCTGGTCCGATGTCGTTCGTAGGCATCGCGGTTCCGCATCTCGTAAAGTCGGCGCTAAAGTCGTCGAAGCCCATCCGCGTGATTCCTGCGTGCTTCTTGGGAGGCGCCATCTTCTGCGCGGGCTGCGATTTGATCGCGCGCACGCTGTTCTCTCCCGTCGAGCTTTCCATCAGCGCCGTCACCGCCATCTTCGGCGCTCCGGTGGTTATCGCGCTCATGTTGAAGAAGCGGGTGAGGTAGATGGGGGAATTCGTGCCGCGGCCCAAAACGCTCGGAGGGGACATTCCGTGCTTAGACAGTCCTGAGCTCGCACGAAAGCGCCAGAAGGCACTTTCGGCTCGTGCGGAACTCCGCGCGGAACGCCTCCTCCGAGCGGAGCCGAACCTCGAAACTCCGGTCGAAACGCAGGCTGACGGAGCGCCGCTTTTCCGCATAAGCGACCTGTCGGCGGGCTATGACAAGAAGGTCGTAGTCGAAGGCGTCGATCTGGAGGTTCGCGCGGGCGACGCCGTGGCGCTCATCGGGCCGAACGGCTCGGGCAAGTCGACCATCTTGAAAACCATCACACGCCATCTGGCACCGCTTGCCGGCGCGGTCGAGCTCGACGGGCGGGAGATTTCCCGATGGAAGACGGCGGAGTTCGCAAGGAACCTTGCCGTTATGCTGACAGATCGCCCCCGGACCGAGCTCCTCACCTGCCGCGATATCGTAGAGGCGGGAAGGCATCCCTACACCGGACGAATGGGCACACTCTCGCCCAACGACCATAGTCGGGTCGACGAGGCCATGAAAACCGCACATGTGGAAGAGCTCGCCGAGCGCGACTTCATGCAGATAAGCGACGGGCAACGCCAGCGCGTCATACTCGCACGCGCCATCGCGCAGGATCCGCGTGTGCTCGTGCTCGACGAGCCCACGTCGTATCTCGATATCCGCTACCAGATCGACCTGCTGCGAATACTTCGCCACCTTGCGAAATCGCGGAATGTGGCTGTCATCATGTCCATCCACGAACTCGAGCTCGCGCAGAAAAGCGCCGACAAGGTGATTTGCGTGAAGGACGGCCGGGTCTTCCGCGCCGGCGTACCCGAGGACATATTCACGCGCGAGACGATTGGCGAGCTCTACGGCCTTCAACATGGCACCTTCAACGAGCGCTTCGGCAGCGTGGAAATTGGACGCCCGCACGGCGATGCGCACACGTTCGTCATCGCCGGCGCAGGTACGGGGTCGGCTGTGTTTCGCCAGCTCATCCGGCAGGGCAAGGCGTTCTACACGGGCGTTCTGCACGAAGGGGACATCGACTGCGAGCTAGCGCGCGACCTGGCGGCGGAATGCGTGGCCGAGCGCGCCTTCGAGCCGATCGGGGATAAAACCATAGCCCGCGCCAAAGAGCTCCTCGTCCACTGCGCGCGCCTTATCGTGTGCCCCGCCGCCTTCGGCACCATTAACGCCCGCAACGCAGAGCTCGTCGAGTTCGCACGCTCGCACGGTATCGAGGTCATGCGAGCGTGCGAAGGCGCATCGGAGGATTCCCAATTGGGGTGGAAAGGATAAACTGGACTTTCTTTTAAGGATCCTCAGGCTACAGCTCCTACGCCGGCGAGGTCTACAAGGCGCCGGAGAACCTCGTAAACAGGAATTTCCACGCCGACGAGCCCAACCTGCTGTGGCTCACCGACATCACCGAGTTCAGGCTCCCGGGCGGCGAGAAGGTCTACCTGAGCCCGGTCATCGACTGCTTCGGCGGGATGCTCGTCGCCTGGTCGATCGGGCTGCACCCCGACAAGCGCCTCGCGAACTCGAGCCTGCGCCTAATCCAAGCGAGATTCCAGACTCGACAGGCCATTGAGAGTCAGGTCGTTGGCGACCTCCGAGACGCGCTCGATAGGAACCGAGCCGTCAGACAGCGCCCATGTGCGATAGATTCCGATAATACCCGACAGCAAAAACGCCAGATAGTAGTCGAACATCTCGTCCTTGAGACCGTGGGGCAGCAGATCGCGCTCGGCAATCTCGTGCTCGAGCGGCGCACGAAGACGGGCCATAAAATCATCGAGCGGAATGTTCTCGATCAGCTGACGATTGAGCACCAGGTTGTTGCACAGCGCCTCGTTAACGGTTTTAAAAAAGGTCGCCGCCGCGCCCAGGGCGCGCTCGTTGGTGTCACCGTCCATGGAAGCAAGCGTTTTCTCGACCGAGTCGACAATCATCTCCACCACATCGACGGCAATAGCATCGAGCAAGCCATCAACCGTACCAAAGTGCACGTAGAAGGTTTTACGGTCGACATTGGCCTCGCGCGCGATGGCACTCACCGTAATGTCTGCCAGCGGCTTTTCCATGAGCAAGCGCTCAAAAGCGGAAAGGATGGCATTGCGGCTGCGAACGATACGGCGATCAATACGCGGTTTACTGGTGGCCATGGGTGTGTCCCTTCGATATGCGAGCATTCATCAACAGATGAGAGATAATCTACGTAAGAGGATTATCCCCCATACAGCTCAAATATGCCCCGCATCATGAAGAACGCACGACTGCCCTACCGCGACTTAGGGTGCTTCTTCTTATTGAGCGCCGACGGAGATACGCGGATACCGTCGCCCGTCTGGCGCACATAGGCTTTATGAGCCGGCTTAGCGGTCCCAGAAGCCTTCTGAGCGTGCTTCCTGGGATCAACGGTAACAGCATTCGTGGGGTGCGGCTTAGTGGGCGCAGAGGGCGTCTGAGGCTCGCGGCCGAGCTTGCGCATCACGCGATCCCAGCGCGCATGGATACTCTCGTTGTGGGCGCTCTTAAGGCCCAGCAGGGGCGCAGCCAAAATGGTCGGCGCGATAAACGTAATGAGACGCCACAGCAGATAGCCGGCGGTCGAAGCCGACCCAAAGAAATGACCCAAGAACAAAGCAAAGCCGCCCTCAGCGCCACCAGTTCCACCGGGCAAGGGAACCGCAGAGCTCAGCAGCTGGACAAAGGCACTCGCGGCCATGACCGAGAAAAAGTCGACCTCGTGGTGGCCAAAGGCGAGCATCAGAAAATACGGCACCAGATAGAAAAACGCGAGCTGCAGCATGGTGATAAACACGGTGAGCAGCATGGAAGAAAAATGTCCGGCCGAAAGCTTGAACTTCTCGGAGAAGGAGTAGATCTCGCCATCGACAAACGAGCGCCATCCATCGATCTTAGTGGCCGAGACACCTATGCGCTCGAGCCAATTGATGATGCAATGGGCGACGCGCGTGACGGTCTTAGGCATGAGCGCGACGGCGAAGATGCCGAGCAGGATGCAGCAGTGACCGCCAAAACTAAAGACGCACAGCAGCGTCATGTCGCCATAGCGCTCGGCAAAAAACGGCATGCGAGCAAGCAATAGGATAGCGCCCCAGGCAACGAGGCCAAACTGATACACAATAAATCGGGTGAACTGCGTGGCACCCGCTTCGCCCACGTTTTGGCCCGCTTTGGTCAGGCGGTAGATCTGGGCAGGCGTAGAGCCCATCATCATGGGCGTCAGGTTGCCAAAGAAGATGCCACTCGCCTCGACCGAGATCAGGTCGCGAATGCCGACGGGTGAATTGGGGTCGAGCCAGACGGCGATCGCATAGGCCACAATGCCAAAGAACAGATACATAAACATGCAAAGACACGCGACAACGAGCCAGGGCGCCTGGACGCTCGACATAGCAGCCCAGAACTGCCCCATCTGCCCGGTTACCACCAGATAGACGATATAACCCACCAGCACAACGCCGATAAAAATGGCGCCGCGGCGTGCGCTCTTATTGTCATCGCCGCCCGAGGCCTCAACCTCGACCTGGGGCTTGGACGTATGCTGAGAGGACTCCGTCATGAGACTCCTTCTAACAGTCAAAATATCTTGGTTATTGTACCCGTAAGGGTCATAAGCAGAACGCAAAGCTCTTGTTCAAACGGGAATGACAGACAGTTGTTTGATAATAAAAAACCCGGCCTTCCGTGGAAAGACCGGGTATCAGATGCGTGGTAGCCCGTACCAGATTCGAACTGGTGATCTCCGCCTTGAGAGGGCGGCGTCCTAAACCGCTAGACGAACGGGCCATAGGCCTCGGCAGAAAAGAAGTGGTAGCCCGTACCAGATTCGAACTGGTGATCTCCGCCTTGAGAGGGCGGCGTCCTAAACCGCTAGACGAACGGGCCACATGACATCTGCACTGCCGTGCTGCGAGGACATATATTACGGGACAAAAAACATCAGCGCAAGAAGAAATTCCAAATTGCCGAAAAAATTGTCGGCAGGTTATGGAACGCGCAGGTAAACTGGGTAGCTAATTCAAGTTGAGATGGACCAAAAGAGCTTCGCGCTCGTTGGAAATGTTGTCTTCGATCACGGCGTCGAGGGCGGAGTTGAGTAGCTGGCCTAGCTCGGGCCCCGGCTTCACACCGGCGCGGATCAGGTCGCCGCCGTTAATGGCGAGCATCTTGAGCGTATAGGGCTCCCCCGCCTTCAGCAGCTCGTGCGCCATCGCGCGCATCTCCTCAATCGTCTCGACGTAATAGAAGCACGACGGGGCCTTACCAAGTGTGTCAGCACGCTTAAGATCCATGAGCTCGTCCATCAGACGCGGCGTGTCGACGCCCTCGCCCGAAAGCGCGCGCATCATATTGAGCAGGCAGGAGCGCTCGGGGCGCAGCGGCTTGTCATGGTATTTGATGAGCAGGCACACGTCGCGGACCAAGTCGTGCGAAAGCGCCAAGCGATCCATGATGGTGCGCGCCTTCTTGGCCCCGAGCTCGGGGTGACCGTAAAAGTGGCCGCTGCCCGCATGGTCGACCGTAAAGCAATCGGGCTTGGAAACGTCGTGCAAAAACGCCGCCCACATTAGGCTCATTGAGGGTGTAAAGCCGTCGCACAGCGCCAACTCCCCCGCCACCGTCAGCACACGGGCGATATGCTCGTAAACGTTAAACGCATGATAGACGCTGCGCTGATCAAACCCGCGACCCGCTGCCAACTCGGGCACGGCGGCGCAGATGAGCTCGGGGTAGCGCAGCATGGCGTCTCCCCCGTGGCCGGTCGAAAGGATACCCTCGAGCTCAATGCCCACGCGCTCGCGCGCCACAGCATCGAGCAGCGGCGCGCACTCGGCAAGCGCCTGTTTAGTCTTAGGCTCGATCATAAAATCCAGACGGCAGGCAAAACGCACCGCGCGCAGCATGCGAAGCGCGTCCTCGTTAAAACGACGCTTGGGATCTCCAACGGCGCGGATGAGCTTGCGGTCTAGGTCGCCCTGACCATCGTAGCGGTCGACAAGACCACGCTCGGGATGCCAGGCCATAGCGTTAACGGTAAAGTCACGACGCGCCAGATCGTCCTCAAGCGACGCCGCACGCTCCACACTCTGGGGATGGCGGCCGTCGGTGTAAAAGCCGTCTAGGCGGTAGGTGGTGACCTCAATGCGCTCATCATCGCAAATAGCCGTGATGCCGCCAAATTTTATGCCCGACTCAACCACGGCAATATCAGCCGCTTCGAGCGCCTCTTTGGACTCCTGCCACAGGCCGCTGCAGCACATGTCAACATCGTGGCTGGGGCGTCCCATCAGGGCATCACGTACCCAACCGCCCACGTACCAAGCCTCAAGACCTGCTGCCTCAAGCGCACGCAGGACACGGATAGAGGCATCGGTCGGCTGCGTACCGTTGAGCGAAACATTGCACATGCCTATGGCCTCCTGCGACTATCAAATTGGCTATCGATTGCGTCTGCAAGAAGTCTAGCAAGAAACAGCCTCCACTGCACACGCAAGTCCGATAAACAAAAACGCATCCGTCCTGGTCTAAGACGGATGCGAAATAATTGAACTATTCAGGCAAGGTGCCGGAACTAGCAAACCTGACGGATTGCAATACCCTTCTGATACTCATCGACCTTGGCAAAATCGCCCAGACCCGGGCACTCGACCACGTTGGCGCCGGTGGCCATCGAGAGGCGCAGGGCATCCTCGACGCGCTCGGGGGCGTCGTGCCACACGGACAGGAAGGCGGCCAGCGAGGAGTCGCCCGCGCAGACGGTCGACAGCAGCTTGACGTCGAAAGTGCGGTTGGCAAACCAGATGTGCTCGCCGTTGGAGAAGTACGCGCCGTCGCCGCCGAGCGTCAGCAGTACATTCTTAGCGCCCTTGGCGTGCAGCTCGGCCATGGCGCCCTTGACGGACTCGTCGTCGCCACCGCTCACCTTAATGCCAAAGATGTCGAGCAGCTCGTCGTCGTTAGGCTTAATGAGCAACGGCTCCATAGCAATGAGGTCGGCCAGCTGATGGCTCGAGATATCGAGCACGAACTCGGCGCCCTTCGCCTTCACGCGACGCAGGACCTCTGCCAGGAAGCTCTCGGAGGTGTTGGGGGGCAGCGAGCCGCTGATAACCAGGCAGGTCATGTCATCGAGCGAATCGATAAGCTCAAACATCTCCTGCTCGTTGGCTTCGTTGATGGCGGCACCGGCGTTGACCATGTTGTACTCGGTGTCGGGACCGGCGTTGAGGAACACGTTAACACGCGTGATGCCGTCAGTCCACACGGGCTTGACGGGCACGCCCAGGGCCTCGGCGCCCTTAACGATATACTCACCCGAGAAGCCGGCGAAGAAGCCCAGGATCGTGGTGTCGACGCCGTAGTGGTCGAGCGTAAACGAAACGTTGAGACCCTTGCCGTTGGGGGTGTAGACAGCGTTACGGGTGCGGGTAACGGTGTTGGCGGACAAGCCATCGCAGGAGATGTTGTAGTCAATAGCGGGATTTGCAGTAAGCGTGTAAATCATGAATGTTCCTTTCACGAAGCAACGTGTTAATGAAAGTATATTCCACGCTTCGGCAAAAGGCTACAACAACTCGGTGAACGGTGTGGAACGCGTGAAGCGCGGCTCCGAGGTTCGAGTGGGACAAAAAACGGCGCCCCGGTCGAAACCGGGACGCCGTATGCGCACGAGTTTGTCGTGTTTCGCTTACTTGCGATCGAGCTTGCGAACGGCAACGCGCTTGCTGTACTCGTCGACGTGACCAAAGTCGCCGATGCCGACGGACTCAGCAACGTTGGCGCCGGTGGCCATAGCGAGCTTCATGGCCTCCTCGACGTTGTCGCGATCCCTGTACCACTTGTGCAGGAACGCAGCGAGGGTGCAGTCGCCGGCGCAGACGGAAGAGACAAGCTTGATGTTGAACTCACGCTTGGCATACCAGATGTCCTCGCCGTTGGAGAAGTAAGCGTCACCGCGGCTACCACGGGTGAGCAGCACGTTCTGGACGCCGGCCTCGTGAGCCAGCTTCATGGCAACGCGGACCTCGTCGTCGGTGTCGACCGGCACGCCGAAGATAGCCTTCATCTCGTGATGGTTCGGCTTAATGAGCAGCGGCTTCTTGTGAGCGAGCTCCTTGAGCTTGTCGGAGGACAGGTCCAGGACGACGTCGGCGCCACGGGCCTGAGCGTGCTCCATGACCTGAGCCAGGAAGTCGGGCGTAGCTTTGGGAGGCACGGAGCCGGAGACGATCAGGCACTCAAGGTCGCCCGCGGTGTCCAGGATGTTGTAGAGCTCCTCCTGATGCTGCGGCGTGATCGGAGCACCGGGGTTCAGGATGCCGTACTCGTGCTGGCCATCGTTGACGTAGGTGTTGATGCGCGTGATACCGTCGGTCCAGACCGGGCGGCAGAGGCAACCCAGGTTCATGACCTCCTCGACGATGAACTTGCCCGTGAAGCCGGCGAAGAAACCGAGCGCGACGGTGTCGACGCCCATCTTCTTAAAGGCGAAGGACACGTCGAGGCCCTTGCCGTTAGCCGTGTAGCTGGCCGAGCCGGTGCGGACGTTCTCGTCGGGCTCGAGCGGAGAGCTCGAAACCGTCATGTCGACAGCCGGGTTAGCGGTTAGCGTGTAGAACATTTACAGTACCCCCTGTATATGTGAGGGCCGCGTGGCCGGCCCATTCCAACCACGCGGTTACCTCTGATACCAAATTAGCGAGCTGCGGACTCGAGCAGTGCCTTGACCTCGGCAGCGGTGTTGCAGGCGAACGCCTTCTCGGCGAGCTCGTCGCACTCGGCCTTGGTCCACTGGCTGATGGTCTTGCGGGCGCGCAGGATGGACGGAGCGCTCATCGAGAACTCCTCCAGGCCCCAGCTGATCAGCAGCGGCTCGAGCAACGGATCGGCAGCGGCCTCGCCGCACATACCGACCATGATGCCGGCCTTCACGCCGCTCTCGATGATGTTCTTGAGCGAGCGGAGCACGGCGGGATAGTAAACCTGGTACAGGTTGGAGATGGTGTCGTTGCCACGGTCGGCGCACATGGTGTAGCCGATCAGGTCGTTGGTGCCGATGGAGAAGAAGTCGGCGACCTCGGCCAGGCGGTCAGCGAGCAGCGAGGCGGCAGGCGTCTCGACCATGATGCCAACCTCGATGTTCTCGTTGAACTTGCGACCCTCTTCGGTCAGCTCGGCCTTGCACTGCTCGACGAGCTCCTTGACAGCCAAGACTTCCTCGACGCAGGTGACGAGCGGGATCATAATCTTGACGTCACCGAAGGCGCTGGCGCGCAGCAGGGCGCGGAGCTGGACCTTGTACTGGTCGGGGTTGGCCAGGCAGTAACGCACGGCGCGGAAGCCCATGAAGGGGTTCTCTTCCTTGACCATGTGCAGGTACGGAATCTCCTTGTCGCCACCCACATCGAGCGTGCGGATGATGACCGGAGCGCCCTTGAGCGCGCTGGCGACCTTACGGTAGGCGTTGAACTGCTCCTCCTCGGAAGGAAGCTCAGCAGAGTCCATGAACAGGAACTCGGAACGGAACAGGCCGATAGCCTCGGCATCGTGATCGAGCGCGTTGGGCACGTCATCGGGGTTGCCGATGTTGCAGGCAATGATCTTCTTGATGCCGTCGGCAGTCACGGACGGCTTGCCGCGGAAGGCCTCGAGAGCCGCCTTCTCGGCAGCGAAAGCCTCGGCCTTGGCAGTGTAAGCGGCAAGCGTCTCCTCATCGGGATCGGCCTCGACGATACCCTTGCCACCGTCGACGACAACGGTCATGCCGTTGCGCAGTGCGGTGCAGCTGTTGGAAACCGAAAGGACAGCCGGGATCTCGAGGGCGCGCGCAATGATTGCGGAGTGCGACGTGCGGCCACCAGTCTCGGTGACGATACCGGCAACGTGGGCCTTATCGATCGTGGCAGTCATGGACGGCGTGAGGTCGTGCACGACAACGACGGTGTTCTCGGGCAGGACGGAGAGGTCGACGACCTCCTTGCCCAGCAGCTCGGCCAGAATACCGGTGCGGATGTCGGCGATGTCGGCCGCGCGCAGACGGAACATCTCGTCGTCCATGGACAGGAACATGTTCTCGAACATGGTCGAGGTGTCCATGAGCGCCTGCTCGGCGCAGGTGCCGCCGTCAATGGCGGCGTTGATGGCGTCGGTCATGCCCGGATCCTGAGCCAGGACAATGTGTCCGCTCATGATCTCGGCCTCGGCCTCGCCCACCGTCTCCTTCATGTGGTCGGCCTGAGCCTGGGTCTTCTCGCAGAAGACCGAAAGAGCGGTCTGATAGCGCTCCTTCTCTGCTGCCGAATCAGCAACCTCGTGCGGCTCAAACGTCAAGTCGGGATCGACGGCGACCATGACGGTGCCGATACCGATGCCCTCGGAAGCGTTGACTCCCTGATACATTCCCATTCCTCTCTCCGTGTCATGTGATAAAGCGTTTTGCCATATCCATGACAAAAGAGCGCAGCTACCTTAAGACAGGTCACTGCGCCCCCAAATATGAACTTAGTTGTTCAACATGCGACCCGTTTGAGTTCTACTCGCCAAGACCGCTCTTGATGAGCTCGATGGCAGCAGCCAGAGCCTCGGCCTCGTCGGCGCCGTCGCACTTGACCTCGACCTCGGTGCCGCAGGGGATACCAGCAGCCATGAGGGCCATCGGGGACTTGCCGTTGACCTCCTTCTCGGGGGTGACGACCGTCACGTCACAGGCGTACTTGCCCATGGTGGAGGCGAACAGACCAGCCGGACGCATGTGCAGACCCTGAGGATTAACGAGGGTAGCCTTCTCAGAAACCATAGTTGACTCCTTTTTTTGTGTTTAACCCCTGTCATGCATGTGGCAGGAGTCAGATTCACGACGTTGTTTATATTAACTCACATCAAACGGTTTTTCATTGTGTTTCGCACGAATTGTTGGACAGATGTCGTTCGCTGTCCGCTCGCCTGCCGGGCGGGGCGGTTAAGTTTGCTGCTCTACAGTCCTGCGCAAGACGGAAAGCACATTAAGTGCTTTCCTTTGCGTGCGGAACTCGCGACAAACTTAACCGCCCCGCCCGGCAGGCGAGCTGCGGGAACATGCTTCCGTCCAAGAAATATCGTGCAAAAGGAATTCTGGCTGAATTATTGTTCGCGTGGGTGATTCAGTCGATGAGGGCTATTTATGCCCTGTTGGGGACTAAGGAGTGTCCCGGGGTGCCGGCAGGAAAGGAACGTCCCTGAGTGCCGGGTGGTATGAAAAAAGGCGAGGACCCGTAGGGAGTCCTCACCTTTGTTACAGGGGGCGATGTTATTCGCGTACTGTGGGATTAGACCAGGCGGGCGTTGATCGTCTTGGCGATCTCGGCGGCGTCGGTGGAACCCTTGACGGTGCCACGGAAGTCCTCGTCCATGAGCGCCTCGGCAACCTTGGACAGGATCTTGAGGTGCGTGGTGCCAGCCTGTGCACCAGGGATGAGCAGAGCGATGGCCACGTTGACAGGAGCGCCGTCCATGGTATCCCAACCGGTCACGCCGGACTCGTCCTTAACGACGATGACGGCAGCCTCGGTAATGGCGTCGGACTTGGCATGCGGGATGGCGAAGCCCTCCATCATGCCCGTGGTGCCCTCGGCCTCGCGGGCCAAGAAGGCGTTCATCACGGCGTCGGCGTCGCTGGCGATACCGGCCTTGACAGCCTGGTTGGAAACGAAGCTCAGAGCCTCGTCACGAGAAGCGAAGTCCTCGGCGACAAAGACATTCTCAACCTTCACGAAGTCGGCAGCCTCGGCCTTAGGGGCCTCAACGGCAGCGGCCTTGGAAGCCTCAACCGGCTTGGCTACAGGAGCGGCCTTCTGATTCTTCTCGAAGTCGTGCTTCTTGAAGGCCACGAACAGGATGCCACCGACAACAGCACCGATGAGGATCGCGAGGACCCAAAGCGGACCGTTCTCGACAACGGGCAGGACCAGGAAGCCACCGTGAGGCGCCGGATCGTGAACGTTGAACATAATGGTCAGGATCGAAGCGATAGAGGAACCGAGCATCATGATGGGCATGACCGGCCAGATGTTCTTGGTCATGAACGGAATGGCGCCCTCGGTGATGTGGGTGCAACCAAGAATGAGGTTGACGATACCGGCGTCGTGATCCTCCTGGCTAAAGTACTTCTTGCCGACAACGACGGCAAAGGTGGTGATCAGCGGCGGAACGATGCAGGCGGCGGAGACGGCAGCCATGAAGTTGGTGCCGAAGTTGTAGGTATCGGTGCCAACGCCAGCAGCCAGTGCCTCGGTGAGCATAGCGGTACCGGTGACGTAAGCAGCCTTGTTGACCGGGCCACCCATGTCAAAGGCACACATGCAGCCGATGGCAAGACCCAGGACAACGGCGCCAGAGGCGGACAGGCCCTTGAGGAAGTCCATCATGGCAGTGTTGATGGCAGCCATGGGGCCGGAGATGCCGAGCATGACCAGACCGACGATAGCCGTCGAGAACAGCGGGTAAAGGAAGATAGCCTTGAGGCCATCCAGGTTCTTGGGCAGACCGGCAAAGACCTTCTCGAGCAGCAGGATGACATAACCGGCGAGGAAGCCGCCGACGATGCCGCCCAGGAAGCCGAAGCCCACGCCGGCGCCACCGGCGTCGATCATGCCGGTCTCGGCGTTAACAGGCAGGCCCTGGATGGCGATCATACCGGCAACAAAGCCGGGAACGAGCGCCGGGCGCTTGCCGATGGATTCGGCGATGTAGGCGGAAAGCACCGGAACCATGAGGTTCATAGCGATACCGCCGATGATCTTAAGCATAGCGGCAAAGCTGTTGTAGTCAGACGCCGTCGAATCGAAGGACGTGATGCCCCACAGGAACGAAACGGCGGTCAGGACACCACCGGCGACGACGAAGACCAGCATGTGGCTGACGCCGTTCATGAGGTGCTTGTAGATGATGTGGCCGATAGATTCCTTCTCCTCGACCTCATCCTCGACATCGGCAGCAGCCGCAACCGAGTCGTCACCCTTGGCGGCGAGCGCGCGGTCGATCAGCTTACCGGCTGCCTCGACGGACAGGGCCTTGGAAACACCAACGGAAACCATGCGCTTGCCGGCGAAACGCTCCGCCTGGACATCCTTATCGGCTGCGACGACGACGGCCTTGGCACCGGCGATCTCACTCTTGGTGAGCTCGTTCTCGACACCGACCTGGCCATGGGTCTCGACCTTAATGGTCAGACCGCGCTCGGCAGCTGCCTTCTCCAGCGCTTCCTTCGCCATGAAGGTGTGCGCGATACCGGTCGGGCAACCGGTGGCGGCGATGATGTCAAACTTAGCCATGTGTCCCTCCTTTTTAAGTTTTGCGCCCGCAGGCGCTCCCCTACACGCGCGTCCTTGCGCGCTTTTCCACAACTGAAAGATACCAACCTACCGTCCGCGTGAGAAGAGACAAGGAGCAATTCTCCGGTGAAAGGTTCTTTCATAACCGTAAACGGTAGGTGAAAGTTTACCATCAACACTTGAAACGGCAAGGTGTATCTTGTAATTGAAAATCCCCCTATACTATGACAGTACAAAACGAGTCCGATTATCATGCCAACCAGGAGCCATCCATGACCGATAGTAGCAAGAGCGCACTTTCCCTCATTAGTACCCATCAGGGATACAGCGAATCCGAGCAGCGCATTGTCGACTATATATTGGAGCACCAGTCCGAGGCGCCACGCCTCACGGCGGCTCAGCTCTCGCGCGCCGCCGCCACGTCCGAGGCGACCGTTTCGCGCTTCTGCCGCAAGCTTGGCTTTGGCAGCTTCCGCAGCTTTCAGTTTTCGTTGGCGAGGGATTTGGAAAGCCAGCGCAACGAGGGCCTGACTGACGAAGTCTCGCTCGACAATATGGAGCAGAGCCTTAAGAACATCCTGGCTGCCAAGGTGAGCGAGCTTAATGCGACCATCGACGGGATCGACCACGATACGTTGGCGGCTGTTGTGCATGCCCTTAAGCATGCAGGGGTTATTGAGTTTGCGGCTGTGGGAAATACGAACGCGGTCGCGCTCGATGCGACGTTTAAGTTTTCGCAGCTGGGCCTGCGCTGCATGGCGAGCACCATTAGCGAGACATCAATCGGCTTTGCGCTCACGTTGCGCCCGGGTGACGTCATCGTGCTCATCTCAAACTCCGGCAAGTCGCGCCGACTGAATCGCATGGCAAAAGCGGCTCGCGACTGCGGTGCCACCGTAGTCGTCATCAGCAGCGACAGCAAGTCTCCACTCGCGCGCCTGGCAGACTACACTTTTAATACCGTCAACCACGAGGCGCTGCTGACGACGGGTGACTTTGCGTTCTCCAAGATCAGTGCCACGATGATCATCGAAGTTATCTACAACTTCCTGCTGCCCGAGATTGAAGACGCTCGCGAACATATCAGCTACTACGAGGAGCTCATCCAGCCGGACAAGGTCGTTGAGTAAAACGCGTAGTGGGACAAAAATTTCAGTCTATTTTGTCCCACCAACACCGCTGATACAACTTAGCCTCGAGCTTCTTCGAGCATCTGCTTTGCGTGGGCCAAGCTTGCCTCGGACTGATCGCCGCTCAGCATTCGGGCGATCTCTGCGGTACGGGCGTCTCCCGTCACCTCGTCCAGATGCGTCTGGGGAACATCGCCGGGTTCCTTGCTCACCACGTAGTGCTTATCGGCCATGACGGCGACTTGCGCCAAGTGGGTTACGACAATCACTTGATGCGTAGCGGCAAGATCGACCAGCACACCAGCAAGAGCACGAGCCGTGGAGCCGCCGACACCGGCATCGACCTCGTCAAATACCAGTGTATCGACGCCGTCAGCATTACCCAAGACCACCTTGCTCGCGAGCATAACGCGGCTGAGCTCGCCGCCCGACGCAATGCGGCGCAGGGGTCGCGGCGTCAAGCAGGCACCGCTGCGATACAAAAGCTCGTAGCTCGAAGGACCCGCCGGCGTCCACTCGGCGCGCGGAAGATCACGCGACTCCCAAACGAGCTCGGCGCCGCCCATCTCCAAGCGTGCCATCTGACGACCAACCTCGTGGCAGAAGCGCGGGGCCGCCGTATTGCGAGCGCGCTTAAGCGCCTTGGCGGCAGCGAACAGCTCGCGCTCGGCGCTCCCGAGTGCCTCACGCGCCTTTTTGATCTGCTCATCGCCATCATCGACCAGGGACAGCAGCTCTTGCGAGCGATCGCGCATGGCAAAAACATCGTCCATGGTGGGACCCCACTGACGCAACAGGCCCTTGAGGTCGGAATACCGCTCACGCATGCGAGCGAACTCGCGCGGGTCGAAGGCGACGCCATCGCGATAGGCACGAAGCTCGTTCGCGCTATCCTCAAGGGAGATGCAGGCATCCGAAAGCGCATCGGCAATGTCGCCCAGTTTGCGATCGACGGTAGCCATACGGGAAAGCTCGGCCACGGCGCTGTTCACGGCATCGAGCGCTCCACCTTCGGCGGCAAGCGATGCATGGGCATCGTTAGCTGTGGCAACCAGTACCTCGGCATGTTCGGAGCGCGGCAGCAGTTCCTCGAGTTCCTCATACTCGCCCGGCTTGGGGTCGACCGCGCCGATGCGCTCGAGGGCAAAGCGAGCCTCCTCGACACGGCTCCCCTGCGCACGCGAGGCTTCCTCCACACGGCGAAGCTCCTTGGCGGCGTCACGCGAAGCCTTAAAACAGGCGCGATACTTCTCGAGCGCCTCATGCGCTGCGCGTCCAGCCCAGGCATCGACCATGGCAACATGATGCGCCGGATCGAGCAAGCGCTGGTGCTCGTGCTGACCGCAAAGATCCATCATGACGCCGACGCGCTCCGAAAGCTCACGCACGCTGGCGATGCGGCCGTCAATTTTTACGCGACTGCGGCCTTCGGCAGAAAGGCTGCGCTGCACGGTGAAACCCTCCGAGTCGTGCGGGCCATCGAACAAGCGCGCCTCGACGCTGGCAAGCTCCTCTCCCTCGCGCACCGTCGACGAATCTGCACGCTCGCCCAATATGAGCTTGAGCGCCGAAAGCAGCGCGGTCTTACCGGCACCGGTCTCGCCGGTCAGGACAGTCAGGCCAGCACTCGGAACCAGCGTCGCCTCACGAATGAGTGCAATGTTAGAAACCTGCAGCTCATCGATCATGACGCACTCCGTAGAACACGCGGCTCACCGAGTTATAGAAGCTCTCGGGGCCGTAATCCAGCAGCAACACATCGCCGGGACCGCGACGCACCGCCACGCTCTCGACCGTGCCATCGCAGGTAATAAACTGTCCGTCGATGGCAATCGCCGGCACGCTCGGACGATCATCGGACATAAAGATCTCGACGACATCACTCGGCGAGGTCAAAAAAGCGCGAGCCTGAATGGTATGCGGAGCGATGGGCACACAGACCATACCCGTGTAATCGGGGCTGACGATGGGGCCGCCGGCGGAAAGCGCATAGCCGGTAGAGCCAGTCGCCGTCGACACGACGACACCGTCACCGCGCAGGCGATCGATATGATGGCCGGAAACCGTGATGTCAAATTCGACCATATCGGAAAGAGGTCCGCGCGTAAGTGCCATATCGTTGAGGGCAAACGTGCGCACGACATCCTTCGTGCCATCTTCGCGCACCGAAACGATATCGGCGGCGATGGTGGCGCGGCGGCTCACGTGGAGCTCGCCGGACAGGGCATCGCTCACAACCTGCAAAATGTCGCGCTCCTCGGGGCTCGCGGCCGTTAAAAAGCCCAGGTGACCATAGGAAAGACCAAGGATAGGAATCTCGCGATGGTTGAGGATGCGGGCAGCGCGCAGCAACGTACCGTCGCCGCCGAGCGTAATGACCAGATCTGAGCCATCAATATCAGGCGCGCTTTGAATCTTCGATCGCTGGTCGGCAGCCCATGCGACCTCGTAGCCCTGGCGCGAAAGCCAAAGCTCGAGCATCAGGCCGCTCTCGACCGCCTCTTGCTTGTAGTAATTGGGAACCAGAAAGACCTTCATAGCGTTGCAGCTTTCTCGCTCAAAGCCGATACCTGGGATTGCAGCTCATCGTCGGTGCGTTCACCAGGGGCAAACCTTGTGCCGTACAGGAAAAACTCAACGTTGCCCTTAGCGCCATGGATGGGCGACACGCACACGTCAAGCGGGAACAGGCCCTTGGCGGCAAAAAGCTCAATCGCCGCCACGAGCGTATCGCGGCGGACGGCGGGGTCGGTCACGATACCGCGCTCGCCCACCAGCGCAGCCGGCGCCTCAAACTGGGGCTTTACGAGCGTGCAGAACGAACCCGAAGGCTTCAGGCACGCCAGCACGGCGTCGATGATATTCGCGATGCCGGTAAACGAGACATCACATACAGCCAGGTCGATGGCACCGGCATAGCCAAGCTCAGGCAGCTGCGTCACGTTTGTGCGCTCATGCAGCGTCACGCGATCATCCTGACGCAACGACCAATCGAACTGGGCGCGACCCACGTCCACCGAGACAACGGTCGCAGCTCCGCGCTTGAGCAGGCAATCGGTAAAGCCGCCGGTAGAGCAGCCCACATCCAGACAGCTAAGGCCCGTCGGATTGATGCCAAACGCATCAAGCGCGCCTTCGAGCTTAAGACCGCCGCGGCCAACATAGGGAATGCGCCCCTTCACGTGCAGTGGCAGACCCGGAATCACCTTAAGGCCCGGCGAAGTCAAGCGCTCGCCGCCACTCGAGACCAATCCGGCCATAAGAGTGCGAAGGGCATCCGCGCGATCGGCGCAGATGCCCTGTGAAATCAGTTCGTCATCAAGACGCACGCGTTTCATGAATGCCATCAACCATTCGTATCCGGAGATGCGGCCTAGCTATCCTGGGATTCGTTTGCCGCATCCTCATCGTATTCCTGCTCGAGCTTATCGGCCTCACGCGGCGTCAGCTCAAACTTGTTGACCATATCGACCGCGCGGGAGCCCAGCTCAATCGCTTCGTCAAACAGATCGAGTGAACGCTCCAAGGACGTATCCTTGGAGCGAACGGTAGCGATGATCTGGTCCAGACGGTCCGAAATCTCGTCAAAGTTGCGGACAGAACCCTCTGGCATGGCTACTCCTCGACGGAGTCGGCCTCGACGGCCTCAGCAGCGTCCACATCCTCGGCAAGTACACCGGCGGTAGCCTGAGCGGCAGCGACCTTGGCGGCAGCCTCAGCAGCCTGGACCTCCTCGCGAGCGCGATCCTCGGCCAGCAGTTCCTGGTACAGGTCCTCGCCCGGCAACTCCTCGCTGCGCGCGATCTTGCCCAGCACGCCGTTGACGAACGACGCGGACTGGTCGGTGCCATAGGCCTTGGCAAGTTCGACGGCCTCGTTGATCACGATGGCGTCCGAGACCTCCTCGTCGGTGAGGAAACGCATCTCATAGACGGCGATACGCAGCAGATTGCGGTCGGCGCCGGGCATGCGCATAAGATCCCAGTTCTTGGCGACGGCGCGCAGAGCGCAGTCGATGCGATCGATATGCTCGTAGGCACCGCGGCACAGCTCCAGCGCATAGGGGTCGAGGGGGCCCTTCGAGATCAGGAAATCGCCCTCGAGGACGCGCTCGAGCGGGCTGTCCGTGGCCTCGGCCTGGAACAGCAGCTGCAGCGCCTGACTGCGGGCAAGCGTGCGCCCGCGATAAACCTTAAGGCTCAAAGGTTACTCCTTGGGGAAAACGAGGCCGTCAATGCAAACGTCAACGCGCTCGACCTCGACGCCCACCTGAGCATCGATGGCAGCGACCACGGCAGCGCGAACGGCCTCGGCGAGTTTCTTGAACGGATAGCCAAAGAACACCACAACGCGCACGGTGAGTGCGAGCTTGTCGCCGACGACCTCGGTCTCGACCGCCGGCTCGGAAGCCGGGGCCTTGGACGAGAGCATCATGGAGACAAGGTTGGTGGCAAGGTCCTTGACGCCAACGGAGGCGATGCCCTCGACATCGGACACGGCGCGCGAGACGATGGCGGTCAGAACATCGGGCGAAATGCCGATGCCGTCAATCTTGATTTCCTGGGGCATGAGTCCTCCTAGAAGAGTTGGTTGCTAGACGCGGGAGACGAACTTGCCGTCGCGGGTGTCAACCTTGATGACCTCGCCCTCGTTGAGGTACATGGGGACCTGGATGACAGCGCCGGTGTCGATCGTGGCCGGCTTGGTGGAACCCTGGACGGTGTCGCCCTTAAAGCCCGGGTCGGTCTGGACGATGGTGGTCTCGATGAACATCGGCGGAGTCACGCCCATGAGCTCATCGTCGGCGAAGAGCAGCTGGCAGATGTCGTTCTCGCGCAGCCACTTGGAGTTCTCGCCCACCATGTCCTCGGGAACGGGAACCTGCTCATAGGATTCGTTGTCCATGAAGATGTAGTCGGTGCCATCGTTGTAGAGGTACTGGAACTCACGGGTGGTGAGCATGACGCTCTCGAACTTGGTGCCGGCGTTGCAGGTGTTCTCGACGACGCGGCCGCTCTTGATGTCGCGGGTCTTGTAGCGCACAAACGCGCCGCCCTTGCCCGGCTTGACATGCTGGAACTCGACGATGGTGTAGACCTTGTCCTTAATGCGGAGACCGAGGCCGTTCTTGAAGTCGGCGGTAGAAATGGTAGGCATAGCGACCTTTCTTGTTATGGGCAGAACGCACAAGCGTCCAAATTACATACGAGCGAAATTATACACTTGCAGACGGCGCCTGCAGCGAGCGCATAAAAAGAGAACGCGGGGCGTCCGAATTGCTCCGGAGGCCCCGCCCCAAAAATCTATCGAAATGGGCTAGCAATCGATGACGTGAAGGTCATGCGGCGTCTTGGTGAAGGGCTCGTAGCCGTTCTCGGTGACCACGCCGTAGTCCTCCAGGCGCACGCCGCCCACGCCGGGCAGGTAGACGCCGGGCTCCATGGTGATAACCGAGCCGACCTCGATGATATTCTTGCTGCGGTTGAAGTTGGGCAGCTCGTGGATGTCAATGCCCACGCCGTGGCCCAGACCATGGTTGTAGTAATCGCCATAGCCGGCATCGCCAATGATCTTCTTGGAAAGCTTGAAAATGTCGTTGCCCTCGACGCCCGGATGGATGGCGGCGACGCACTCCTCGTGCGCACGGCGCACGAGCGCGTACAAGTCGAGCTGCTCCTGCGTGGGCTCGCCCATCACGACGGTACGAGTCATGTCGGAGCGGTAGTCGCAATAGCCCGCGCCATAATCCATGAGAACGAAGTCGCCCTTCTCGATCACGCGGTCGCTCGGGACGGCATGCGGGTTGGCGGTGTTGGGGCCGCTCGCCACGATGGAGCCGAAGGCCAGGCTGTCGGCGCCGTTGGCGAACATAAAGTTCTCGAGCTCGTTGCGAACCTGCTTCTCGGTCATACCGGGCTTAATATAGCCGAGCATGTGCTGGAAGGCGGCGTCGGTAATCGACTGCGCATGGCGCATGAGCTCGATCTCCTCGGCGTCCTTGATGGCGCGCATCTTGCGAATGTCGTCATGCATCAGCGGCAGCATGCAGGCGACGGAACGATCCTCAAGGCCACGCTGGATACCCTGGTAGAAGTTGATCTGCATGTCGTCCTCGATAGCGCAGACACGGCACTTGTTAGCCGCGATCTTGCCGGCGACCCAACCGGGGATGGTGCCCTCGTCCATGTCGTAGACCCAGGGGCTGCCGGCGGACGTGTTCTCCTCAAAGCTGTTGAGATAGCGTGAGTCGGTATGGAACAGGCACTGGTCGGCCGTAATAAATGCAGCGTGCGGGAACTCGAAGGTGTAGTCGAAGACGCCCTTCACGCCCGTGAGCCAACGAAGGTTGGCCTCGTCGCGCACGACGATAGCGTCGTAGCCGCGCTCAGCCATCAGGGCACGGACACGCTCGATACGACCGGCAGGACCGGCAGCAAACTCAGACATGCAGATTCCTTTCTTATTGTCCTCATAAAAGCGGGACGGGCCTCGATCGAAAGATGGAATCGCGCGCGATTCGCAACCGATTGGAAACCCGCCCCTCAACATGATACGAAAGACGATGTATGTCAATAAATCCTAGAGAAGTTCTTTACGAGAAGCCAAGTATGCGTGAGCATGGCGGTCGAGAACCTCGTCCTCAACGCTCGTTAGACGAATGGCGCCGAGCGCCGCGGGCAGCGGCAACATGCTGCGGTTCGAGCGAACAAACTGCTGCCTGCGGAACTCCTCGATATATGCGGCAGGCTCCAGATCGAAGGCAAGCTCCTCGATACCAAAGTCCTCCAGGCAGTCATCGACCTCAAAGACGTAATCGATATCAAAGTCGCAGGCATCATGTGCTAGGCGCGCCTCAAAGCGCATGCCCTCGGACAGCAGCTGGTAGGCAGGAACCTGCGCCGCGGCTTTGCCCAGGCAGACGCGCAGAGTACGCTCCCCTGTCTTGCCAAAATCGAGCGCATGGCGGGCGCTCGGGTTCGTGGCCATCAGTACGTCCTTACGGGCAGTCTGAGACCACTGAACGGCATTGACGAGCGCGACCTCCTCGCCCGCGAGAATCTCGGGGACGGTCTCAGCAAACTGATTCCAGCGGGACTTGCTGCTCGAAAGCATGGTGCCAACAAGTACCGCATAGCCGAGCTTGAGGTCCTCGGGGTCCGCCTCGCGAACAAGGTCGAGGTCGCACACGACCAAGCCCGGCTCGGGACGGAACGCGATAGCGGGAAGCGCATTCGTAGACGAGGCGACAAGCGGCTTCATGGTCGTCGCAACCGTGAGCATGGCGTCGAACGTCGTCGGCAGCAAGGCGCACTCGGTGCGACCGCACCACTGATTGGCACACCAACAAACGACCGAGCAGGTCGCCGTGTCACCGACAGCGACAACGAGATCGTCGCAGGTAATGCCGTTAGCCGACAGGGCGCCAAAGACGGTATCGGCATCGGCCAGCGTAGCACCGGCAGGAGAAACCTCGAGGACGAGCAGCGACACGGCAAAACCGGCGTCGACCAGCGCATGCTCGACGACCTCGCCAAAACGCTCGGATGTAGCGTCGTTCCAAACCACCATCGCGCGCTTAGGCTTGCCCACGGCCGAGGCAAACATGCGCGACAGCTCCTCGAACGCGCCCAATCCAACGCGGACATCGATACTGCGGTTTTGGAAATTGATAAGTTGACGGCGAATCATAGCAGTCCACGCTCCAAAAGCATCTCGGCACAAAGGTAGGAAACGTCCTCGAAGGACTTGTTGCGAATATCAAGGGTAATATCGGCGGCCTGGCGATACAGCGGACGGCGATGCTCAAACAGGCGCGCAGCGTGCTCGGGCGAGCGGAAATCGGGCCGGGTATCGGAGCGGCGAATCTGGCGCAACGAGTCCTCAAAGTCGCCTTCGAGGTACACGCATATACCCATCTCATGCATCAGCTCAATGTTCACCGGCGTCTCGACGATGCCACCCCCGCACGACACCAGCAGGCTGCGCTCGCTTTGAAGCGAACGGAGTGCCGAGGTCTCAAGCTCGCGAAAACGATCCTCGCCCTCGGTCTCAAATATCTCGGTCACCGACTTGCCACATCGACGCACAACCAAACGATCGGTATCGATAAAACGCCGCTTGAACATAGTGCCCACATTGCGCGCAAGCGTCGATTTGCCCACGCCCAAAAAGCCGATAAAGAAGATATGGTCGCAGCCGTGTTTGATGTGCTGAGACATGGCGAAACCTATTCCTCGCAGGGAAGGTCGCGCAGGGCCCGGCGCTCAAAGATACGGAAGATCTGCGTGTACCACAGGTCCTGGGTTGCCTGCGGCTTGACCAGAATAGTGTCAACGCCGGCAAAGTTACCGCTCCACACGTCCGTGTACAGCTGATCGCCGATCAGCACCGCCTCGTCTGCCGTGGCGCCAAGGCGCTTAAGACCCGCCTTCAAGGCAAACGGGGCGGGCTTCATGGCGTGGCTGATGGCCTCGAGTCCCAGCTCGCGTGCAGAGCTCATGACCTGATCGCGATGCCAGTTGTTGGACACCATGCACAGCTTAAAGCCTTTGGCGCGGGCGGTATCGAGCCAAGCGGAAACCGCGGCGGGAACCTGCTCGGTGTCGCGCGGAACCAGAGTGTTATCGCGATCGAGCAGAATGGCGCGTTTGCCGTCGGCCCACAGGGTATCAAGGTCGATGCGATCGACCGAGGCAACGTATCGTTTGGGGCTAAAAATCCTCATGCTAATTCCAAGACTGTTGATGCTCTTCGTAGGTTTGCGAGAAGTACTCCTCGTCCTGCGTAATGTAGAAATACAGGTCATCGGAGTCGGTCGGCTCAAGCGTGGCCTTGAGTGCCTCGAGCGACGGAGAGCAGATGGGCGTGGGTGGCAGGCCCTCGTGCTTATAGGTGTTATACGGGCTATCGCTCTGCAGGTCATCGGCGGTAACCTCGCCACCGGTGACATACATCATGGTCGCATCGCTGTTGAGATAGCGCAGACCGTCGAGCTTGCCGGCAAGGCGGTTGTAGAAGACCGAGGCCACGTGCGCACGTTGATCGGCGTTGAGGCCCTCGCGCTCAACGATAGAGGCCAAGTTGACGATGTCGTAGTCGGACATCTCCACACCGTAGCGTTCCTTGATCTTGGCTTCGCAGCTCGCAAAGTCAAGCGACTTGTACTCGGTCTTAAACTGATCGAGCATGGCGCGAATCACGTCATCAGCCGTCGGCGAATCGCCTAACGAATAGGTCTTGGGGAATAAGAAACCCTCGAGCGAATCGTTGGCGGCGCCCTTAAGGAAGCTATAGTCGTCCACGTAGTTAGAGGCCTTGGCCTGATTGAGGAAGTCTTCCTTAGAGATGCTGTCGTAGGCCTGGGCCACACGGTCCGCGACTTGATCGACTGTCAGGCCCTCAGGGATAGTCAGCGCATTGGAGCCCGCGTTGGGGCCTTCCATGAGCTGCTGGACGACCTTGGTCGCATCCATGAGCGTGGAG
This sequence comes from Collinsella sp. TF10-11AT, assembly GCF_003437565.1. Lineage (NCBI taxonomy): Bacteria > Bacillati > Actinomycetota > Coriobacteriia > Coriobacteriales > Coriobacteriaceae > Collinsella > Collinsella sp. TF10-11AT. Next base: position 43,052 of record NZ_QSQW01000004.1, on the reverse strand, counting down.
AACGAGTAGGTGCCAGGCTTAAGCGACATATCGGCGTTGAGCTTTTTCACCGCCGCGTAGTAATCCTTAGGATTTTCGACGATATGGTTCTCGGAGAGAATCGAGGCGATCGTATCGCCCGAAGCACCGTCGGGAATGGTCACCGTAACCTGCTGACCAGCCGCGACCTTCGTATCCTCACCGGTAAAGAAGCCCTTGACGGCAGGCACGACAAAGAAAGCGATAGTAGCAAGCGCGATTACGGCCACCACGACGCCGACAATCATGGGCACCGGGGAGCTTTTCTTTTGGGCACCGCGACGAGCATGCGTGTTGTAGCTCGAGCGGGCCGCCGGAGCAACGCCATGCGAACCGCGAGCGTGATGCGAATGCGATTGGGGGGCCTGCGTTCGCTGAGTAGGTGCCTGATGCTTAAAGCGAGCACCGCCTGCAGGCTGAGCCGAACGAGCAGCGGGCTGCTGAGCCGCGTGAGAAGCCTGATACTGAACCGAACGAGCAGAAGGCTGCTGACCCGTCCGTTGAACAGGTTGGGCCGAACGAGAGGAGGACTGCACCGGGCGCGCGGCAGATTGAGCTGCGCGCTGGGTCGGCTGTGCCGGACGCTGGCCAGGCTGGGCAGGGCGCGACGACGGCTGACGTGTACGATTCGGCTGGCGCGGATCGGGAGCGCTAGGCATGCGAAACCTCCTCGTTTTTACGATCAAGCCACGTCTGCAAAAACAGGCTGGCGGCAATCATGTCAATCTTGCCCCTCATCTGTTTTTCGTTGAGGCCCTGCTCGCGCAGGATACGCTTGGCCTCTTGCGAGGACAGGCGCTCGTCCTCAAACTCCAACGGAAGATCGAGCTCGTCGGCAATCTTTTGCGCAACAGCGGCAACACGCTCGGCCTGGGGACCGGGCTCACCGGCCATGGTCAGGGGACGCCCACTTACCAGGATATCGGGCTCATAGTCCTCGAGCAGGTAGCGGAACGTCTTGGCCATACCGGTGACCTCTGCAGCCGGGAGCACCTTGACAGGCATCGCCATCTTGCCATCACGGCTCGAGACGGCGATGCCGATCCTGGTCTCCCCTATGTCCAGCGCAAGCGCGACCACAGCGACTACCTAGATTCTTAGGCGCCGAGCGCGGTCTTAGCGGCCGCGAGGGCATCGGCGATGCCGGCGGCGTTCTTGCCACCGGCCTGGGCCATGTTGGGACGGCCGCCACCGCGACCGTCGACCAGGCCCGCGATCTGCTTGATCACGTTACCGGCGTGGAAACCGGCCTTGACGGCGTCATCGGAGCCGGCGGCGAGCAGGGCTGGGGTGCCCTTCTCGGTCACGCTGGCGACGACGCAGGCGACAGGACCGGCGACCTTCTGGTGCACGGTATCCCAGACGTTGCGCAGGTCGACAGCCTCAAGGCCCTGGAGCTCAGCGACGACGAGCTTGTAGCCGTCGAGCTCGACGGCGCCCTCGATGGCGCTGGAGATAGCGTCGGAGGAGCCACCGGTCAGCGCCTTCTTGAGCTTGTTGGAAGTCTCGCGCAGCTCGGCCTGCAGGTTCTCCACGCGGGCGGGAACCTCATCCACGCGGCACTTGAGCGCAGCAGCGGCGGCGTCGACGAGCGCCAGACGGTCGGCCATGTAGTCGAGAGCACCCTTAGAGGTCACGGCCTCAATACGGCGGACGTTGGAGCCCGTAGAGGACTCGGAAATGATCTTGAACAGGCCGATCTCGGCGGTGTTGGCGGCATGGGTGCCACCGCAGAGCTCACGGGAGAACGGCTGGTCCTCGGCGCCCACGGAGACAACGCGGACGACGTCGCCATACTTCTCGCCAAACAGGGCGACAGCACCGGCGGCCTTGGCCTCGTCGATGCCCATGACGCGGGTCACGACCGGCTTGGAGGCGAAGATCTGCTGGTTGACCAGGTCCTCGACAGCCTTGAGCTGCTCGGAGGACAGGGCCTCGAAGTGCGTGAAGTCAAAGCGCAGGTGCTCGGGCGTCACCAGCGAGCCAGCCTGGGAGACATGCTCGCCCAGGACCTGCTTAAGCGCAGCGTCGAGCAGGTGGGTGGCGGTGTGGTTGCGGCGCAGGAAACCACGGCGCTCGGCGTCGAGCGCGGCGGTCACGGTAGTACCGACGGTCAGCGTACCCTCGGCAACGTGGGCGACGTGAGCATACAGGCCATTGTGGTTCTTGGTATCGGAAACGGTCAGCGCAACGCCCTCGGCGAAAAGCTCGCCGGCATCGCCCTGCTGGCCACCCATCTCGGCGTAGAACGGGGTGCGGTCGAGCACGACCTCGACGTCCTCGCCCGCAGCGGCGGACTCGACGGACTCACCGTTGCGAACGATAGCGACAACTTTGGCATCCTCGATCACATCGTTGTCATAGCCGTCGAACTCGGTCGCGGCAACCTTGTCGGAAAGCTCGACCCACACGTCGTTGAAGCTGCCCCAAGCATCGCCCTTGGCGTTGGCGCGAGCGCGGGCCTTCTGGTCCTCCATGCAAGCGGTGAAGCCGTCCATATCGACGTTGTGACCGGCGGTGCCGGCGATCTCGACGGTCAGGTCGATGGGGAAACCAAAGGTGTCGTGCAGCTTAAAGGCAACATCGCCCGGAAGCACAGCGCCCTCGGCAAGCGCTGCCAGGGCCTCATCCAGGTAGACGCGACCGTTGTCGAGCGTCGTGGAGAAGCGCTCCTCCTCGGAAGCGACGATACCCTTAACGAGCGCGACGTTCTTGAGCAGCTCGGGATAGGCCTCGCCCATCTGGGCGTTGACCTCGTCAATGAACTTGGTCAGGAAGGCGCCCTCGATGCCCAGCAGGCGACCGTGGAACACGGCGCGGCGGAGCAGGCGGCGAAGGACGTACTCGCGACCCTCGTTGCCGGGCAGGATGCCGTCGGAGATCATAAAGTCGACGGCACGGGAGTGGTCGGCGATGATGCGCAGGGAGCGGCTAGCACCGGAGTAATCGTCGGCGTCATAGGTCTTGCCGCTGATCTTCTCGCCCAGCTTGATGAGGTGCTGCATCAGATCGCCGTCGTAGTTAGCGGTCTTGTGCTGCATGATGGCGGCCATGCGCTCCAGACCCATGCCCGTATCGAGGTTGCGGTGCGGCAGCTCCGGCATGGAGCCATCCTCCTGGCGGTCGTACTGGGTAAAGACGAGATTCCAGAACTCCAGGAAGCGGTCGCAGTCGCAGCCGGGCTTGCAGTCGGGGCTGCCGCAGCCGACCTCCTCGCCCATGTCAAAGTAGATCTCGGAGCACGGACCGCAGGGGCCGGTGGGGCCAGCGGCCCAGAAGTTGTCGTCCTCGCCCAGGCGGGAGATGTGATCCTCGGCAACGCCCAGGGAGCGCCACACGTCATGAGTCTCGTCGTCCTCGGTAAAGACGGTGAAGTACAGGCGATCGAGCGGCAGCTTGAACTCCTTGGTAATGAGCTCAAAGGCCCAAGCGCAGGCCTGCTGCTTGGAGACGCCGCCAAAGGAGAAGTCGCCGAGCATCTCGAAGAAGGACAGGTGACGGCCGTCTTCGCCGATGCAATCGATGTCGTTGGTGCGGACGCACTTCTGGCAGGAGATCGCGCCGATCTCCTTCATGGTCTTCTTGCCCTGGTAGTACTCCTTAAACTGGTTCATACCGGCGTTGGCAAGCAGCAGCGAAGGGTCGTCGGGGACGAGGGACGAAGAAGGATAGAGCTTAAGACCGCGCTCCTCAAAGAAGTTAAGGAACTTGGAGCGGATCTCGGCCGTAGTCATTGACGGGTAGTCAGCACTCATAGAGGGAATCTCCTCGATTTCACATCGAAACAGTTCAAACGTAACGATATTACCATCCCACCGCGCCTGTGCAAAAAAGAGGGCCGGCACAATGCCGGCCCTTCAGCGAAATTGCATGTTAGCGCGTATGAATGTTAGCCCGAATTACCCCGCTACTTGTCGTCATCGTCCATGGAGCCGTCGATGCCGGTTTTGGTATCGTCGTCAGTGTTGGAGTCATCGTCCTTGGCAAAGGGGTTCTTGAAGAAGCCCGTGGCATCGGGCTGCAGGCCAGAGAGCTTAATCCAGGGATTATCAAGCTCGGGCTTGGGCATGGCCTTGGCCTCGGGCGCAGTCTCGTTGCCGATGAGCTCGGACTCGTAAATGAAGGTGTCATCGCCGAGCGCATCGTAGGCGGCGACCGGGTTGCCATCGGCATCGCGGTACGGCGTGCCCTTAAACACGGCGCCGTCATAAGCCACAAGCTGGCGGCCGGTCTCATTCTCGAAGTAGTACACGAAGATACCCTTGAGGGCCGCACACAGCGGGATGGCAATAATCATGCCGATGGGGCCCATAAGTGCCGAGCCAATAACGAGCGCCGTGAGGCTCATGATGGGATGCACCTGAACCGAGCTCTGCATGACCTTGGGCGAAATCACGTTATCGGTAACGTTTTGCGCGACCATCGTCACGACGAGCGTCCACAACGCCAACATGGGGCTGAACATGAAACCGAGCACCGTGGCGATTGCTGCGCTCACCCAGGGACCGACGACCGGAACCAAATGCATGATGCCGGTAAAGATAGCCATGAGCGCCGCATACGGATGGCCGATGATAATAAAACCGATAAAAGCGAGGAAACCACCGCAGATGGACGTCACGACCATACCGCACATGTAGCCGCCGACAGAGCGAGAAAGGATGGCGACCATAAAGCGGTACGAGGTCTCCTTCTCCTGACCGATGATGGTGCAAATCTCGTGGTGCATGCGAGGGTAGTCGCAGGCCATCCAGTACGCAAGCACCAGACCAAGGAAGAGCACGAACAACTGCGAGGCCGTATTGGTGATGAGCGGGAACACACCGCGGCCAAGCTCGGCAGCGATCTGAGACACGTACTTCGATGCCACGGTAACAAGCGACGAAAGATTATCGTCCAGATACTCCTTGAGCGGCGTGTTGTTAAGCGTCTTGGCATGCGAGATCATCTCGTTGAGGTCGCCACCCGCAACACGAAGCTGCTCAGGCAGGCGGCTCAGGACTTCCATGATCTGACCAAAGAGAATCGGCGACAAGATACAAACGACACCGACGAGCACGGCAACAACAACAATTAGCGCGATAAGCGAACCGATGCCGCGATTCACGCCATGGTGCTCGAGCCAGTTGGTGATCGGGGACATCACAAAAGCAATGATGGAGCCGACGGCAAGAAACTCAATAACCGGTGCCAGGATGCCCATAAGGTTAAAGATGACAGCGGCGATGACAATGCAGCCGACAACAGCCCAAATGCGAAGCGTCAGAATGCGGGTGTCGCGCAGCACGCGATCGATTTGTTGGGGGTGCTCACTCATGAACGAATCATCACTCCGTCGGGGTCGATCTTATCTTGAATCTTCTTAAGGGTACGGCGCAGCAGGCGCGAGACCTGCACCTGCGAGATGCCAAGCTTCTTGGCAATCTCGATCTGGGTCATGCCCTTAACGAAGCGCAGCTCGATAACCTCGCGCTCGCGCGGCGAGAAATCGCGGATGGCTTCCTCGATTACCAGGCGGTCATCGGTAAAGTCGAGCTCGTTGTCGTCGTCGACATAGCGATCGAGAATCGAAGGCGCATCATCGGAATCGGACGCACCGGGGGCCTCGATGGGCACCGAGGTGTAGGCCGAGGACGACTCCATGGCTTCGAGCACCTCGTCGACGGTCACGTCCAGGTATTCGGCGATTTCCTCAACCTTGGGCGAACGCTGCAGCTCGTTGGTGAGCTTATCGGTAGCCTGGTTGACCTTGGCCGAGAGCTCCTGCAAACGACGGGGCACGCGCACGCTCCAGCCCTTGTCGCGGAAGTGGCGCTTAATCTCGCCCAAGATGGTGGGCGTGGCAAACGTCGTGAACTCGAGTCCGCGCTCAGGATCAAAGCGATCGATAGCCTTGAGCAAGCCCAAGTACCCGACCTGCAAAAGGTCATCGAGCGGCTCGCCGCGGTTCTTAAATTTGTTGGCAAGAAACCTTACCAGGTTCATATGGGACATGACGAGCTGCTCGCGAGCATCCGGATCGCCGGTCTCCTTATAACGACGAAACAGCTCGCGGGTTTTCTCCTTGTCCCAAGCGGTCTTGCCGCTCCGGGAACGTTCGGTCATATTAGATATCCGCCTTGAGGTCGAGGGAAAGCGTTAGGGGCGCCGCAGTCTTTTCGTAGGAATCGCACACGCTTGCAAGAATGAGCTCGGCATACACAGCAGCCTGGTCATCCTCGTCGACGGTGGCCTGTTCCCCAAAGGTAAAGGTCATGCCGACGTGAGATTCGTCCACATCGAAATTGATCGTGATGTCGTCGCAGTCGACCGCGGTGCACCCAAAGATGAAGGCTTCCTCGGCAGCCATGCGGATATCCTCGATGCGATCGACGGACATAGAGCACAGGGCGCCGACGTTGGCGGCCGTCATGCGCACCAAGCGCGCGAGACGAGGATCACCGGCAACGCTCAGCGTGATGGGGCAGGTTGCTTCACTACTCATCGCAGGACTCCTCGGAGGTCTCGGCAGGCGTATAGGTGTAATACTGAGCAGGCTTGGCTGCGGGCTTCTGAACATCATCGTCGTCAGCAGCGGCCTCGTCCCCGGTTTCGCCAATTAGGACGCGCTCAGTCGGCTGCTCGGCTTCGGCGGCAGCGGAAAGTTTGCGCTCGGCGTCGGCTGCGGGGGCTTTCACCTTATTAAAGAGCTTCTGAACGGCACCAGCCGCAGAATCAGTCACGCTCGATACGGCATTACTGGCCTCGGCCATGCTGCCCGTAACCTCGGAAATGTCGCGAACGACCGCCTCAACCTCAACGAGGTTAGACGTCAGGGCGTCAACGGCAGTCTTGCTCGACTTGAGGAGCGGCTCCATCTGGGCAAGTGCCGGCGTAAGCTCGTCAACGGCGCCATCGAGCTTTGCCACCACGGGCTGTGCCTCGGCGAGCGTATTATTGAGGTCGCTCACCGTCTTGTCGAGCGAGTCGACGACGGTGCGGGTCTTGCGCAGCGTGAGCGCGAGCTCGACAACAGCCCACACGCCGGCAACGGCGAGCACCAGCAGGGCGATTTGAATGGGACTCATACAAGCCTCCCGAAAGAATCGAAATACAGACGTTTTTCATGGTACCCCAAAGAAGGGCAAAGATACCCAAAGGGAATGTGCGAGGCGCCAATGGCCTACTTGGGAGCGTTGCCGCTACGGTCGCGCTCGCTTTGCTCCACACGCCACTCTTCCCAACCGCGGCCGGCAGGCTGCCAGAACGCGCCGCGCTCCAACCCCTCGGGCAAATAGCGCTGATCGACCCAGCCTTCGGGATAATCGTGCGGGTACTTGTATACACCATACTCGTCGCTGCCGGGACGGTGACGATCGCGCAGGTAACTCGGCACCTCGCGAAGACCACTGCTGTGGATATCGGCCAGCGCCGCATCGATCGAGGCCTCGCACGCGTTGGACTTAGGCGCCAGGCACACATAGAGCGCAGCCTGAGCCAGGTTGATGCGACACTCGGGATAGCCAATGACCTCGGCAGATTTAAATGCGGCATGTGCCACCAAAAGCGCCTGCGGGTCGGCGTTGCCAACATCCTCGGAAGCCTGAATAATAATGCGGCGAGCGATAAACTTGGGATCCTCCCCTGCATCGATCATGCGCGCGAGCCAATAGATCGTGGCATCGGGGTCGCTGCCGCGCATAGATTTAATAAACGCACTGATAATGTCGTAGTGCATGTCACCGTTTTTGTCATACGAAAAACCACGACGCGGATTGGCGATCTTCACGTCATCCACGGTAATGGGATAGCGTTCCCCCGCCGCCGGCGCTGGCGTTCCCTCGGTATCGGGACGCGTAACGGCAATCTCACTCGCAAGCTCGAGCGTCGTGAGCGCCGAGCGCGCATCACCCGCGGCCAGCGTGCAAATGGTCTTGACTGTATCCTCATCGGCCGAGAACTTACCGTTTAAACCCTGCGGCGCCTCGAGCGCACGCTCAATGAGCATGGCGATATCCTCGTCCTTCAGGTGCTCAAGCTCTACCACACGCCCACGCGAGAGCAATGCCGAGTTGACCTCAAAGTACGGGTTTTCCGTCGTGGCGCCAATCATAATGACGGTGCGGTTCTCGACCGCATGCAGCAGGGCATCTTGCTGCGACTTCGAAAAGCGATGGATCTCATCGATAAACAGAATGGTGCGGCGGTCGTAGGTGTTCAGACGGGTCTTAGCCTCATCGATTACGCGGCGCAGGTCCTTCACAGTGCCCGTCACGGCGCTGACCTCGACAAACTCGCTCTTGGTATGGTTGGCGATAATGTGGGCCAGCGTCGTCTTGCCCGTGCCAGCCGGGCCGTACAGAATCACGCTCGACAGCACGTCATGCTCAATCGCGGCGCGCAGCCACGAGCCCTTACCGACGGCCTTTTGCTGGCCCACATACTCGTCGAGCGAATTGGGGCGCATACGCACCGCAAGCGGCGCATTTTTAAAGGAGCGCTCGCGCGTCGAAGCAGAAAAAAGGTCGTCCATAGCCATCCCGTGCATTAATCAAAATCGTTGTTGACCAATAGTATACCGAAAGGATACGAACTACCGTTCGTTAATATAGGTGCGGTGCGGAAACTTTAGACCTGGGAACAATTTGCTCGTCAGCTCGCAGAAATAACCATCCGTCATGCTTGCGATGTAATCGACGACGGCCTGATCCTTGTCGTCCTGCCAGGCATAGGTGCGATCGTAGTAGGAAAGCTGCTGCTCAATGCGCGAAACATGATGCTTAAAGATGTAAGAGAACTCGTCGCCTTTATTTAGATCCTGCAGGCAACGGTCGTAGAGCTTTTCGAAAGCCTCACGCAACTCTGCCTCAGAATCGCCTTCGATACCGCCCTTGCTATAGATCTTCTCGTAGTTCTCGCGCTTCGCCCGGCGGATCTCCTCAAACAGGTCCTCGCTCATCTCGATACGCGGTTTGCCATAGCTATGCTCAACGATATCGATGGAAGCGTGCGTGAGAATCCAGCTGTTATAGGCGCCGCCCCGACCATCGTCAAAAGCGTCGGGCGACAGCAGGCCCGCCGCAATGGCGTCCTGACGATCACGACCGACGTAGGCGAGGATATCCGAGATACGCACCACACAGCCCTCGAGGGTCATGGGGCGCAGGTGCTCGATCGCGCCATAGCCCGTGGCGATGCAGTCCTCGACGGTACGGTCGAACTGGTCAAACGACGCCATGTCCGAGAGTTCAAAGACACGCTGCTCGTACTCGCCGTTATGGCACAGCACGCCGTCGAGCGTCTGGAGCGACACGTTGCGGCCGTACAGCGCGTCGAGCACGCGGACGGACTGCACGTTATGGAAAAAATAACGACCCGTACGCTCGTGATAGATTTCGCTGAGGAAACGCTCGCCGGCATGGCCAAAGGGCGTGTGGCCCAAATCGTGGCCCAGGCCAATCGCCTCGATCAAATCGCTGTTGAGGCCCAGGGCACGGCCGATATCGCGGGCAATGCGCGAGACGAGCTGCACATGAAGGCCGCGCCGCGACAGGTCGTCGTTGCTGCGAAAGCTAAAGACCTGCGTTTTGCCTGCATAACGCGTGTACGCAGGAAGATGAAGAATCTTTTCGGTATCGCGCATAAACGCCGGACGCATAAGCGTGCCTTTGTCGGCAGCGCGATCTATACGACGAATGACCTGGTCGTCGCAGCATCGATAAGGATTAACGACACCCGAGGCGCGGTCGGCGGCGATACGCTCGACCAGCTCGGGCGACAACGCCGCGGGAATGCGGTCCATGCGCGCCTTAATGACGGCCGTTTCTTGATTAGTTGCCATGGCATGCTCCTTAAAAAGGATGCGCAATCGGTTACAATGTCCAGCCCACGACCTCGATTATGGCAAATATCGGCACCAAAAACGGGAGCAATGGCAGGGAGCGCGATTTTGTAAAGAGGCAGGAGAGGGCCAGGACCAGGAGCGCGACGGCAAATGCCACGATGCCGCCCAGAGGGTCGAGCGTGCAAAGCGCGAAAAGCGCCTTGGCATCCCCCATGCCGATGCCGGGGGCCTGGCGGAAACGCCGCCAAAGCGACTCGGTCAGCACAAGGGAAAGGTACACGATAACGGCAGGACCGGCGTGGTCAAGCGCCGTGTTCAAGCCCCTGTCCAGCCAAACGCCTGCAAACGCCGCCACGGCGCATGCGGCGGCAAGCGCGTTGGGAAACCGCCGTTCACGGACATCAATCACCGCACCGGCAAAGGCGCAGATCCAAAAGGGAATATAGACCATTGAACACCTCCCGGGGCAGTCACTCAAAAGCAAAAACCACCACAGAGGTGCCTGTCCCCTTCGTGGTGGTTTTGGTGGTGGTTATTTAGCGCCCTGCATGACCTCGTCGAGGGTAACGCTGACGGCATGCTGCGTCGGGACCCAGTCGACCTTCAGGAACAACGCAGCCACCGTAATGGGGATATAGCTGAACATAAAGATCGGGAAGGTAAACAGGTTGGTCACCAGGCGCCACTTTTGCGCGCAATGGATGTGCTTGTACTCAAAGATAGTCGTGAGCAGCGCCAGGATAAAGAAGGTCTGATACATCATGACGAAGGTCATGATGAGCGAAGCGGCACACGCCTGCATCTCGACCTCGGTAGCTAAGAAGCCGTGGGAAAGACCGCCAACAATGAGGAACGTCGCATTGGCAAGCATCGAAATCAGCGATAGCAGCATACCCGGTGCGATTGTCATGAACATGTCGTAGGCAGCGAAGCGATGATAGCGGAAGGTTGACTTGACCAGATGCTTACCGTAGGTAAAGAAGACCTGGTAGAAGCCCTTGGTCCAACGCATACGCTGTTTCCAAGAAGCCTTAAACGTCACAGGCTGCTCGTCAAAGAACTCAGCCGGCGCATAGCCAATACGAATGCCGTGAATGGCACAGAACGTCGTGAACTGAATATCCTCGGTCAGCGTGTGGAACTGCCAGCCGTGCATGCCCTCGATAACACTGGCTGAGATGAGGTAGCCCGAACCCGAGACAGCACAGGACGTCTTGCAGATGTTGCGCGCGTTGTTGAGGAAACGCGCCTCGCGCAGATACCAAGTGGCATTCGCTGCCGAGATCCACGAGCTTCCGAAGTTCTTGGAGTTACGATAGCTCGTGACCACATGGAAGCCCTGGTCAAAGGCATCATTCATCTTGGACACATAATCGCGGGCGATAACATTATCGGCATCGAAGATAAAGTAACCTTCAAAGGTGTCGGGATACTCGTTAAGGATACGGTCGAAACCAAAGTCCATGACCCAACTCTTGCCTTTACGGGCCAGGTCATTGCGCTCGTACACAATGGCGCCCGCCTCGCGCGCGAGCTGCGCCGTGTTGTCGGTGCAAGCATCGGCGACGACAAAGACCTCGATAAGCTCTGAAGGATAATCCTGGTCCTTGATGGAGCGAACGAGGTTGGCAATCACGGCCTCCTCGTTATGCGCCGCGATAAAGAAGGCATAGCGGTGCAGCTTTTTGGCCTTGGGAGGCGCGACCTCGCCGCGGAGAGCACCGATGACAAAGAAGACCACCTGGTACAAGAAGCAGACCGTGAGCAGCGTGACGACAATCTGGTTGAAGATCACGATGGGTGTGTTGGTTTGTAAAAAGGCGAGCATGCAGGCTCCCAGGAACGTGTTACGTAAACAATCGTATATCTTACCGCAGGCTTACCGAGTTCAAGAAACCACCTAATACTGGCTAGGCTTCGAGCAGGCCGAGCTGCGGTACGATTTCGTCGCCGGCAGCAGTGCGACCAAGCGAACGCGGGGCTAAGTCGTCGAGGACGGCGGCGAGATCCCACGGCAGCTCGTCGCGGCACTCAATGCGCTCTCCCGTCACGGGATGATCGAACGCCACACGCCAGGAATGGAGGAACTGCCTGGTCAGGCCCTGATCGGCGCGCGCATCGCACTTGCCGTAAAGCGGATCGCCCACGCAAGCGTGGTTGATATGGCGCATGTGCACACGAATCTGATGCGTGCGGCCGGTAAAAAGGTGGCACTCGACGAGCGTGTAGCCGTCGTCGAAACGCGTGGAATCAAAGCGCTCGAGCACCTTGAAGGTCGTGATGGCCTGGCGCGCAAAGGGGTCATCAGAAACCGCCATCTTCACGCGGTCGCGCGTTGAGCGGGCAATACCGGTGTTGATAGTGCCCTCGTCCATGGCGATGTGTCCGTGAACGAGCGTAATGTAGCGGCGGTCGAGCGTACGCGTACGGATGAGATTTTGAAGCGCGCGCTGGGTGTCGTCGTCTTTTGCCGCGAGCATAAGGCCCGAGGTATCGCGATCCAGGCGATGCACGATGCCGGGGCGGTCCTCACCCTGCACGGTGCCCAGATGGTCGATACCGCAGTGATAGACCAGGGCATTCGCGAGCGTACCGCTCTCATGACCATGCGCAGGATGGCACACCAGGCCGCGCTGCTTGGAAAGCACGATGAGGTAATCGTCCTCGTAGCGGATATCGAGGGGAATGGCCTCGGGAATCACGTCAGTCGGATCGTGAGGCTCGGGCAGGTCAACCGAGATGCGGTCACCGGCGCGTACGGCATACTTTTTTGACAAACAGGTCTCGCCGTTCACGATTACGGCGCCGCCCTCGATCAGATGCGCGCAGGCAGAGCGCGTAGGGCAGCCGTCATTGGCGCCCAGATAGGCGTCAAGGCGCTGACCAGCGGCATCGTCGGCAACAAGGATATGGATGTCGGCCATTAGCGCTCATTCCTTTCGCGAATCTTGCGGGCACGCTCCCCACGCTGCTTGGCTTTGCGCTTGGCGCGGGCCTCGTCACGAGCGTTAAGCTCGGCGGTCGCATCGACCTCACGGGCCGCAGGACTCAAGAACATGTAGCCGATGAGGGCAAGCACCACACCGACCGTAATGCCGACATCGGCCACATTGAAGACGGGGAAGTCGATGAAGGTGGTGGCAATAAAATCGGTCACAAAGCCAAAAGCCAGACGGTCGATCGCATTGCCAATGGCGCCGCCCACGACCATAGCCATGCCCACAACCTCAAAGCGAGCAAGCTGGGGCGCGCGAAGCAAGTACACCGCGATCGCAACGATAACGACAAACGCCAGCACGGCAAACGCGAGGCCATGTCCCTCGCCCATGCTAAAGGCAGCACCGATGTTACGCACGAAAAGGAAGTCGATCACACCGGGGATAACAGTCACATGTAGAGCATCGCCGACGGCACGAACCGCAAGCTTGGTCAGCTGGTCAACAAGCAGCACGGCCAACGCCACGCTACCAGCAACACCCAACCGCCAACGCAAAGGCGGCGTCATATCCCCAGTACGACCCAAATCAATCCCCTACCCTCAAGAACATCGAATTACGTTTAACGCAGTAGATAATCATACATTGACGCAGGCAAGAAGCGACAAATCTCCCAAGAACGGAAACACCGCAGGTAGAGCATAAATGAGCGAGCGGGTCGCATTTGAGACAAGGTGACGTGAAACGAAAGGGCGCTGACCTTCTGGTCGCGCCCTTGAAGTTGAACGTCAGATTGTCCAAATGCGGCCCGCGCAGCGTCGGCAGGTCCGCCGTTCGGTAGAACGGCGGAACCTAAAGGGCATTCGCACACCTCTCGCAGATGTGAGCGTGACCGTTGTACTCGCCAACGGTGGTGCGGTAATTCCAGCAACGGTCGCAGCACTCGCCCTCGGCAGCCTCGATGGCAACGGAGAGGTCCTCGCCCTGGGTCAGTTCAACAGCGGAGACGATGTAGAACTCGGCCAGGTCGACGGCCTTGTCGCCGGTCAGCAGCGCATACATCTCGGCGGGAACGACTGCCTTGACGCGGACCTGCTGGCTCTTAGTGAAGGTGCCGGCGGAGCGGGCATCCTCAAGGGCCTTGGTCACGGCGCTACGGAGCTCGAGCGAAGCCTCAAGCACGCCCTCAAACTCATTGGCCTCGTCGACCGTAATGGGCGACTTATACCAATCGAGCAGCGCGGCGTACTTCTGGTGATCGACGCAGCCGGTGGGTGCATAGGCCATGGCCTCGTCGACCGTGTAGGACAGGATCGGCTGCAGGTCGCGCATGAGCATCGAGAAGAGCTCGGCAAGCACGGTCTGGGCGCTCCGGCGCTCGAGCGAGCCGGGCTTCTCGCAGTACAGACGGTCCTTCAGGGCGTCGAGATACACGTTGGACAGCTCGGTAACCACAAAGTCGTAAAGCGCACGGTAGGCGCGCGGGAACTCGTAGCTAGCGTAGGCGTCGTCGACCTCGGCCTGGACCTGGGTCAGGCGGGCAACCATGAGCTTGTCGAGCGGCAGCAGGTCGGCAAAGGCGACGCCGTCGGTCTCGGGCTCAAACTGACCCTCGAGCTCGGAGAGCAGGAAGCGCAGCGTGTTGCGGAAACGACGGTAGGCATCGGACGTACGAGCAAGAATCTCGTGGTCGATGGACACGTCGGAGCTGGTATCGACGGAAGCAACCCACAGGCGGATGATGTCGGCGCCCATCTCGTCACAGACCTTGTTGGGGTCGATAACGTTGCCGAGCGACTTGGACATCTTGCGGCCCTGGCCGTCGAGGGTAAAGCCCTGCGAGACGACCGCCTTGTACGGAGCGTGGCCGTTGGCGCCCACCGAGGTGAGCAGTGAGCTCTGGAACCAACCGCGGTGCTGGTCAGAGCCCTCGAGGTAGACGTCCGCCGGGTACTCCAGCTCGGGACGGTACTCGCAGACGGCCTTCCAAGACACGCCGGAGTCCCACCACACGTCAAGGATGTCCTTATCGGCCTTGAGGTGATGGCCACCGCACTTGGGGCAGACGCAGGCCTCGCCCAGGTAGCTCTCGGGAGCGTCGGTGAACCAGGCGTCGGAGCCCTTCTCGTGGAAGAGCTTGATGACGGCGTCGAGCGTGGCGTCGTTCATGACCTTCTCGCCGCAGTCGGCGCAGGTGTAGCTGGGGATAGGCACACCCCAGTTGCGCTGACGGCTGATGCACCAGTCGGGACGCTGCTCGACCATGGCGCCAATGCGGTTGGCGGCGTGGGCCGGATACCACTTGACGTTCTCGCGGACCTCTTTGCCAGCCTGCTCGCGCAAGCCGGTCTTGTCCATCGAGACGAACCACTGGTCGGTAGCACGGAAGAGCACCGGGTGCTTGCAGCGCCAGCAGTGCGGATAGCTGTGCGTGATCTTCTTCTCGAGGACCAGGGTGCCACGCTCGCGCAGGAACTCGATGATGTGCGGGTTGGCCTCATCGGTGTCCATACCGCTGAAGGGGCCGCCGGTGCCAAACTCCTCGCCGGTGTAGAACTTGCCGTCGTCATCGACCGGCATGCAGATGTCGGTGATGCCCTCCTTGAGGCAGGCAAAGTAGTCGTCGACGCCGTGGCCGGGCGAGTTGTGGACGATACCGGTACCGTCATCGACGCCGACGTAATCGGCCAGCAGCGCCACGCCCTCAACGCCGTCAAAGATCGGCTGCTTGTAGTGGATGTGGTGGAAGGTCTCGGCGGGAACCACATAGGGCTTGCCGTCGACCATAACCGGGGTGTACTCCCAGCCAAACTCCTCGCAGCACTTGGGAGCCAGGTCCTCGAGCATGACCTCGGCACGGCCCTCGTGCTCAACGGCGACATAGGCGGCGCCGGGCTTAAGGGAAACGGCCTGGTCGGAGGGGATGGTCCACGGCGTGGTCGTCCAGATGATGAAGTCGACCGGGCCGTCGAAGTCCTCGAGGCCGGCGGGCTTGGAAGTCATCTCAAAGCGCACGAAGATGGACGGGCTCGTCTCGTCGGAGTACTCAATCTCGGCCTCGGCCAGCGCGGTGTGGCAGTGCTTGCACCAGTGAACCGGCTTGTGGCCGCGATAGATCATGCCCTTATCGAACATGGCCTTGAAGACCTCGATGTCGGCGGCGTCATGCTGGTGATAGAGCGTCAAATAGGGGTTGTCCCAGTCGCCGAGCACGCCCAGACGACGGAAGCCGGCCTTCTGCAGCTCGATGTTCTCGACAGCGAACTTGTTGCAGAGCTCACGGATCTTGGCCGTGGAGGTCTGGTTGAACTTCTCGGTGCCGAGCTTCTCCTCGACCTTGTGCTCAATCGGCTGACCGTGGCAGTCCCAACCGGGAACATAGGGAACCTCATAGCCCTGCATCATCCAGTAACGGTTGATCATGTCCTTGGAAATCTTGTTCATGGCATGGCCGATGTGGATCGGGCCGTTGGCGTACGGAGGACCGTCGTGCAGCACGAACTTCTTGTGACCCTCGTTCTTCTTCAGAACCTGCTCGTAGACCTTGTTGTCCTGCCAGTCCTTGAGTCGCTTGGGCTCGGACTTGGAAAGACCGGCACGCATGGGAAATCCGGTTTTAGGCAGATTCATCGTCTGCTTGTACTCGTTTGCCACGGTACCCCTTTCTTGTCATGGGCGCGCACGCCCTCTGGGCACCAAAAAAGCGCCCGTCCCTACAAGCTGGGACGAAGCGCCACAAACGGGCTGCACGCCCGCAAAAGCTCTTCGCTTAACCACCCAGCTTAGATGCCCTCGCCCGCGTATTCGCGCGCTCGCATCCGTTACTCGGCTGGTCTGTATCGACGACCATCTCGGCGATGTCTACTAAGACGAACCTGCGCGGCACGTCCGTTGGGACCGCAGCTCCGGGGTGATTTTCATCGGTCGCATGCACGGGTTCTCAGCGCTCCCCGCTCTCTGTGGCATGCGGACGGCCGACTACTCGTCCCCATCAACGCTTATGCGCTGTATGGTAACACGGTCAACGCCGGCGAAAAACCCTCAACATCGGTTTCATACTTTAGAAACTTCTCGCGATCGCAAGCACTCACTTGGAGCAAAATACCTGAAAGCACTTTATCTAACGAAAGAAGGCTGCTATGCGCACGATTGGAATGAGCGACTACACCGTCGGCGAGGACTGCTTTGACGAGCTGCCCGGCGCACTGGACGAGTACGGAGCGACCAAGGTCGCGATTATCGGTGGTAAACGAGCACTGGCAGCGGCGCTTCCCGGTATCGAAGCGGCGCTGGAGGGCACCGACGTCGAGATTCTGGAGACGCGCGTCTACGGCACCAACAGCACGCGTGCCAATATCGCCAAGGTTGTGAACTCCCCTGCCTGCCAAGAAGCCGACGTTCTTATCGCATGCGGCGGCGGCAAGGCGCTCGACACCGTCAAGACAGCGGCCATCGAGCTCAAGAAGATCGTCTTTACGGTACCGACGATCTGCTCCAACTGCTCGGCCGCGACCGCCATTGCCGTTGTCTACAACGACGACGGCTCGCTCGAGGGCTATTCGTACCCAAACCGCCCCGCGCACATCTTCATCAACCCCAAGATCATCGCCGAGGCTCCGGCGGAGTACTTCTGGGCGGGCGTGGGCGATGCCCTGTCCAAGCAGCCCGAGGTCGAGTACGCCACGAGCGCCGGCAACCTGGAGCACACCGCCGGACTTGGCCTGGCACTCGCCCACACCTGCTCCGAGCCGCTGTTTACCTATGGCGTGCAGGGTCTAGAGGACGTGCGCCAGGACCTGTCGAGCGAGGCCGTCAAGCAGATCGCGCTCGACATCGTGGTCAACACGGGCTATGTCTCGAACCTGACCAACCAAAACGATTACTACTACAACTCGAGCGTGGCGCATGCGTTCTACAACGCCACGTGCAGCATCCCGCGCGAGGGCTCCTACCTGCACGGCGAGGTCGTGAGCCTGGGCGTGCTCGTGCTGTTTGCCTATACGGGCGATACCGAGAACCTTGAGCGCTACGCCGCCTTTAACAAGCAGATGGGGCTGCCCGTGACGCTTGAGCAGGTCGGCCTTTCCGAGGCCGATATCCCTGCCCTGTGCGAGTTCGCACACGCCACCAACGAGTGGAAGCAAGGCAATCCCGAGCCTTTCACCGACGAAAAGTTCGCCGCCGCCATCAAGGCCGCCAACGCCTACGGCCACACGCTCTAGCTCTAGGCCAAAACCGCCACAAAGGGGACAGGCACCTTTGTGGTGGTTTTATATTGCTCCAGTATTCAGTTCGTACTCGAACCCGATTCTTTACGAGAAAGGGTTCGGGTACGTTTTTTGTTTATCGGAAATTCTGCGGAAGGACTACTCGGAACGGTAAACAGGAACGAACAAAAGGCAGGATATCATCGTGGTGATGGTATCCTACCTTTTGTTTTTCGGGATCAAGGTCGGTTTGTGCGAACTTGATCGCCACCCATATGACGCATTGATGGCAATTGCTGCGTACGTGCGTACCGGGAGCCAGTACACCTCTGGCAAGGCGTAGCACACTAGACTTTGTTCCAAAGTCCGCGTGCTAAGGGGGCAGGCCCCTTAGAATTCCTGTGGAGTGCGTACGCACGTATGCAGGAAAACGGCAATATTTCGCTATATCAGGGCGTTCTTTCATTGGAGAGTATGGTATACACGGCTTAGTTCAACAAATTAGATTTTATATATAAAGGAGAATATTGATGAAACTGTTTTTATGTTCGCACTTTTCAAGTGTAGGAAGTCTGATAAAGGAAGAAATTGAAAATAAAAAAGTCGCATTTATTCCAACAGCTTCGCTGCGTGAAGGCTACACCGGTTATGTCGGCTCGGCTCGAAAATTATTCAAAAAGTTGGGAGCAATCGTAACTGAAATTGATATTTCAACGGAGGCTTATTCAACGATACAGTCTCTTTTTGAAGATGCGGATGTGATCTATTTTACCGGCGGAAATTCTTTTTTCCTTATAGACCAGCTCCGTAAAACGGGAACGGATGAGCTGTTGAAGAAAGAATTGGCAAAGGGAAAACTGATGATTGGTGAATCGGCAGGTGCGATTGTATGCGCTCAAAGCATCCAATATATCGAGCAAATGGATGAAAAGCCGGAGGACTACTCACAAGAAGATGATGCAGGGCTTGATTTAATTGATTTCTATGTTCTTCCGCATTATCTCACAGCACCATTTAAGAAAGTTACCGAGAAAATAATGACTGAGTTTTCGGATTTGAATCTATGCCCAATTAACAATCGTCAGGGAATTGTAATTGATGGTGAAGGTTCAAAGGTTATTTGCAAAGACTAATTTAAAATTCCAGTTTGCTGCACTCGTTCCTAGCAGGGTTTGGGGCAGGCACGCCCCAACAAGAAGCCGTCCCAAAGGGGCAAGAATGGGGACTGCGGACGATTTCTTGGACCGTTACGCGGCCCTTCCCAGCGCGGAGCGGAACTCGGCCGGGGTGCGGCCACCGAGCGCATCGCTGCGCCTCTCCGTATTGTATCGGCCGATCCAGCCCCCGAGTTCCTCGATGAAGCGGGCGGGGGTCCAGTCCGACCAGTCCCTGCCGTGCCAGAACTCCTTCTTGAGCAGGCCGAAGAAGCCCTCCATCGCCGCGTTGTCCGGGCTGCAGCCCTTGGCGGACTGGATTGGCTACGCTGATGTGGACAGTTCCGGGAGAGGCGCAAGAGACGGGAAGGCCGTGTGCGCGTTCCTGCGCGAGGGCCGTGGGGAGGGGCTGCATGGGTACGGCGCCTGTCAACTCGGTCTACGTCTTTGATGACCGGGTCGTACTCAATATCAACTTCACGGATGATGCCAAAACGGTCACCCGTGAGGAAGTGTTGGGTTCGAGTGCTGTGGACAATGTTCCAGTATGCTGGGATCGAACTCGCTAGCCGGAATCACACGGTACCCGTGACGCAGCAGCAGATCGACAAAAACACCATTGCCCACAGTGAGCGTGCCGCTAAAGGTACCATCGTAGACGCGACCCGCACCGCACGAGGGGCTACGGTCCTGTAAGACGCACGCAGCGATCTCGGACGGGCCGCCCGCCTGCTCGCACATATCGAGCGCGCGCTCTGCACCCAGGCGAAACTCGCGATCGACCGAGATGCCCTCGCAGGTACAAACCTCGCCATTCACAATCTCGGACGGCTTGCGCGGTGTGGGCAAGCCGCCAAAAACCTCGGGGCACACCAACAGGACCTCGGTCCCTGTGCGTTCGCAGGCCTCGACCAACGCGCGATGGTAATTGTCGAGCCCGTTATATTTGCAGCTCTCTCCCATCAAGCAGGCACTCACCACGATCTTCATACATATCCCTCCCAAACAAAACGCCCCATTTGAGATAGAAACTCAAATGGGGCGTTCGACGTTGTGCAACCAGCCTTACTGCTGCTTTGGCATCAGCGGATTCTCGCGCGTGAGGAGATTCATGAACTCCTCGCCCGTGATCGTCTCCTTCTTGTACAGATAACGAGCCAGCTCATGGAGCTTAAACTTGTTCTCCTTGAGGATCTGCAGGGCGCGGTCATGTGCGTCCTCGATCAGCTTGGCGACGATCGCGTCGACGCGCTCGGCCGTACCGGGGGCACAGGTGAGCGACGTGTCCTGGTTGAGGTAGGCATTCTGAACGGTACCGAGCGCCATCATGCCAAACTCTTCCGACATACCAAAGCGCGTCACCATGTTGCGGGCGAGCTTGGTGGCCTGCTCGATATCATTGGCCGCGCCAGTCGTCATCTCACCAAAGATGAGCTCCTCGGCAGCACGTCCGCCGCAGTAGACAGCGAGCTTGTCGAGCACCTCCTGGCGCGTGGTCAAGAAGCGCTCGTCCTCCTCGACCTGCATGGTGTAGCCCAGAGCACCGCTCGTACGCGGCACGATGGTGATCTTCGTAACCGGCGCAGAACCCTTCTGGCGGGCGGCAACGATGGCATGGCCGATCTCGTGATAGGACACGACCTGTTTCTCGTGATCGGACAGCACCGTGGACTTACGCTGCTGGCCGGCGATGACGACCTCCACCGACTCCTCGAAGTCGTCCTGGGTTGCACGCTTGCGACCCTCGCGAACGGCGCGCAGGGCGCCCTCGTTGATGATATTGGCCAGGTCGGCGCCCGAGGCTCCGGGCGTGGCGCGGGCAATCGCGGTCAGATCGATCGGCGGCTCGGTCTTCACACTCTTGGCGTGAAGCTCGAGGATGTTCTTGCGGCCGGTCAGGTCGGGCAGCTCAACGGGGATGCGGCGGTCAAAACGACCGGGGCGCAGCAGAGCGGGATCGAGGCTGTCAGGACGGTTGGTGGCAGCGAGGACGACGATACCCTTGTGGTTGTCGAAGCCATCCATCTCGGTCAGCAGCTGGTTGAGCGTTTGCTCACGCTCGTCGTTGCCGCTAAAGCCGCCACCGTCACGCTTTTTGCCGATGGTATCAATCTCATCGATAAATACGATACAGGGGGCCTTTTCCTTGGCCTGCTTAAACAGGTCACGAACCTTAGCAGCGCCGCGACCAACAAACATCTCAACGAACTCAGAGCCTGAAATGCTAAAGAACGGAACACCGGCCTCGCCGGCAACAGCCTTGGCAAGCAGGGTCTTACCGGTACCCGGAGGGCCAACAAGAAGAGCGCCGCGCGGCAGTTTGGCGCCGATTTCCTCGTAGCGCTGCGGTTTCTCCAAAAAGTCGACGACCTCCTTGAGAGACTCCTTGGCCTCTTCCTGACCGGCGACATCCTTAAAGGTCACGCCCACGTCCTTGGAAGCAATCACGCGCGCGCCGGACTTACCCAGTCCACCGCCGCCAAAACCGCCGCCGCCAAAGTTCATCGACGGACCGTCATCGCCCATGGCCTTCTTCATACGGCGGTTGAGCCACCAACCGATGAGGAAGAAAATCGCCATGGGAAGAACGAGCGTGAGCAAGTAGTAGGTCATCAAACCCGAGTTTTTATCGGGAACGACCGACTCCAGCGAAGCGCCAGACTCAAGCACGCGATCGGTAAAGCCCGCATCGTTCGGCACACCGGTCGTCTTATAGGCGATGTTCTCGTCCTCGCCCTTCTTGGTGTAATAAATCGAGTAATCGTCCGTGTTGTACTCGACCTTGTCGACACTCTTCTTATCGAGCGCTTTGACAAACGTCGAGTAATCGGTCTTCGTAATCTGCTGCGTGTGACCGATGTTAGGGAACAGAACGGTCGAGAGCACGAGGTAGACGACGAAGGCGATGAGCACGTAGAGGATCATATTCCGTCTACGTTTATTGTCATCCATCTCCATCTGCTTGAACTCCATCTACTGGGGTTGATAATGCTAACTAGAATACCCAACCCGGCCGGCGATAAACCGACGCCGGGCACGAAAGGATAGAGATGGCATCACTCGAAGTCGGCAAGGTTCAGATCTATACGGGCGACGGCAAGGGTAAAACCACGGCCGCGCTGGGACTGGCGATGCGCGCCACGGGATATGGGCTCGACGTACTCATGCTGCAGTTTGCCAAGAAGCTGCACTGCGCCGAACATGACGCAGCACCTCGATTGGAGCTACGCATCGTACAGGCCGACCGCGACACGCCCGAAGCCTGTGCCACACAGATCATGGAGCTGGCGCGGGAGCAGATTGGCCAGGTCGACGTGCTGATCTTGGATGAGCTGGGAGAAGCCATGCGACGGGGCTTTGTGACGCGTGAAGATGCCGAAGCGTTGATCGCGATGAAACCGACCACCACGGAGCTCGTGCTCACCGGCCGCGGATTGCTGCCCCTCGCCGACCTTGCCGACCTAGTAACCGAAATGCGCCCCGTCAAACACTACTTCGACGAAGGCCTCCTAGCCCGCCAAGGCATCGAATACTAAATGATCCGAAGGGGACGGAGGAAAACGGATCATTAGGCGGTGGCGCGGCCGAGCCAGTTGCCGCTGTGGTGGTAGATGGTAAACATCGTGGCCGTGATGAGCCAGGTTACGGGGTAAACCAGCAGCAGGTGCTCAAGCGACGGATCGAACGGCATAATCGCAAACACCCAGATCACCCTGAGCACGACGGTGCCAAAAATCGTGAGCAGCATGGGCTGCAAGCTCACGCCGGCGCCGCGAATGGAGCCCGACGCATTTTCGATAATCGAGAAGATCGCGTAGAACGGCGCGATGAAATGAAGAATCGTCGTGGTGTACGCCGAAATCGAAGCATCGTCGACAAACAGACGCGACAACGGGCCCGAGAACACCATCAGCACGGCAGAGAGGCCACCGATCAGCGCAAACGAAAGCACGAGCGACGTGTGGTAGCCCTTGCGCATGCGCTCGTAATTACGCGCGCCAAAGTTCTGCGCCGAGAACGTAGTGATCGATACGCCGAGCGCCTCGGTCACCATCCAGATAATGCCATCCAGGCGCCCAGATAGACCCCATGCCGTGGTGACATCGGCACCAAACGAGTTGACCGACATCTGGATCAGCACGTTCGAGATCGAATAGGCAGCCGATTGAAAACCGAGTGGCAGACCGCACGAGATCATACTCTTACAAATACCGCGATCGATGCCGAGCTTAGACAGCGAAAGACGCCATGCACCCGGAGCGCGCATCATGCGCAACACGATCATCGTTGCATTGGAGCAAATGGTCAGCGCTACCGCGATGCCGCAGCCCAGCGCCTCCATATGCAACACAGCAACAAAGATGATATCCAGCACCACGTTAACAAGGCAGCCAGAGGCAATGATCACAGCGGGACCGCGCGTATCCCCCACGGCACGCAGCAGTGCGGTTCCCATATTAAGCAGCAGTGCCGCAACCATCGCGGCAAAATAACAGCGAGCATAGGCAACGCCCTCGGCAAGTAGCTCGTGCGGCGTATTCATCAACACCAGCATGGGCTCGACAAAAACCATGCCAAGAATGGAAACGACGATGCCGCCCACCAAAGCAAGCGTCATGGCTGTATGGACCGAACGGCTCAGACGCTCGCTATCGTGCTGGCCAAAAAACTGACCCGTGATAACGGCACAACCGGCGCCAACGCCAACGCAAAAACCAATGCAGAGCTCGGTGAGCACCATCGTGGCTTGAATGCCGCCAAGCGCAAGCTTGCCGCCAAACTGACCGACGATATAGGTGCCGATAAGCGTGTAAGCCTGCTGAAAAAACGAACTAAAAAAGATGGGAACGCACAGCGACAGCAATTGCTGCCAAATGACACCTTGCGTTACATCGATAGACGTAGATTTCTTAGCCACACGCCCTCCCCAAAAGCGCACGTCAACCGACAAAACAGCAATTTAAAACCAAAGCCAAAACTAGCTTAGCACCGACTGGCGGCGACCGAAACACCCCGAATCAGAGCGCGGTGCGGAATATCTGCCTAGTGATACAAACCCGGCTGGTAGTGGTACTCGTTGCTCACGTGCGGGCACAGCTGCCAAAAGGCGACGGCGCTCGCCGCGGCCACGTTGAGCGAATCGACCCCGTGCGCCATCGGAATGCGCACGGCTCGGTCGCAGCCGGCAATGGTCTTGGCGCCCAAGCCGGCACCCTCGGTACCCATAAAAATCGCCAAGCGATCAATCTTCTGCAGCACAGGATCGTCCAGCGAAACGGAATCATCCGTCAACGCCATAGCGGCACACGAAAAACCGGCATCATGAAGCGCGGCCAGGCCATCATGTGGCCACACGCGAGCCTCACTGCCAATACGCGTCCACGGCACTTGAAACACGGTGCCCATGCTCACGCGGGCCGAGCGACGATACAGCGGGTCGCAGCACGTAGGGCTCACCAGAATGCCGTCGACATTGAGCGCGGCAGCCGAGCGGAAAATCGCGCCCACGTTCGTGTGGTCGACAATGCCCTCGAGCACGCACACGCGCACAGGGCGCTCCCCCGCCGCCTCGACAACGCCACCCAAGAACTCATCGACCGGAATCTGACGCGGGCGACGAAACGCCGCGAGCGCACCGCGCGTCACGTTAAAGCCCGTCAACTGCTCCATGAGCTCCATCGAGGCCACGAACACCGGGACCGGACCCGCTCCCTCGCGCACAACCAAGCGCTCAAACAGCGGCATCATCTGGTCGAGCCAGCGTTCACCCAAAAGAAAGCTCACCGGCTCGTATCCGGCACGCACCGCACGCTCGATGACCTTGGCGCTCTCGGCGATAAAGATGCCCTTCTGCGGCTCCAGTACGCAGCGCAGCTCACGCTCGGTCAGTCGCACATAGGCATCGAGCCGCTCGTCCTCGAGCGAATCGATTCGCAGCACCTCAACGGCATCAGTCATAGTAGCCAGCCCGCACCCTTCTTACAGCAGCATCTATATCAAACGAGGCGACGCCAAGCGCCGCCCCTCAATCATTCCAACCCGATAATACCGTGGGCAAATAGGAGATTTACGCCTCAACGCGACGATACGTCACGAACTCATAATCGAGGCCTTCGTCACCCTCGCCCGCGGCAATCGTGGCAACCCCTTCGCGCCGCGCAACTTCCCACGCGGAATCGGCGTCCAAGTCGGGAAAGTACGTGTCCACGGGATGGACGCAGTGGTTATGCGTGACCTCGGCCTCCACGCAGTACGGCAAAAACTGCCGATAGACATCGCCGCCGCCGATCACCCAGGCAACGGGCTCATCGGCAACCGCGGCGAGCGCCTCGCCGATACTATGCACCGCGTCGACACCTTCGGGCGAAAAATCCTCGTCGCGCGTGAGCACGATATTGCGACGATTCTTGAGCGGCCGTGCGCCGGGAAAACTCAGCAGGGTCTTGCGCCCCATAATAACCGGGCAACCTTTGGTGCACGCCACAAAATGACGCATGTCGGCACGGTTGGACACCACCATGTCGCCCTCGCACCCAATACCCCAGTCATCGCACACGGCGACAATGGCAGAAAGCTTACACGTCATGCACGTCACCTACACCGCAATGGGGATGTTCTTGACCTGCGGGCCGTGCTCATAGCCCTCGACAATCAGGTCGTCGGTCGTAAACGCATAGAAGTCATGCACATCGGGGTTAAGCGTTACCTTAGGCGCGGCAAACTGCGGACGCTCGATAAGCTCGCGGACGATATCGACATGACGGTCGTAAATGTGGGCATCGGCAATCACATGCAGCAACTCGCCGGGAATCATATCGACCGACTGCGCGACCATCATCAGCAAGATGGCGTACTGGCACACATTCCAGTTGTTCGCAGCCAAAATGTCCTGGCTGCGCTGGTTGAGAATCATGTTGAGCGTCGGTTTATCATCCTGCGGGCGCTGCGTCACGTTATACGTCACGCTGTAGGCGCACGGATACAGGTGCATCTCGGACAGGTCGCTAAACACGTAGGTATTCGTCATAATGCGGCGGCTGTACGGCGTGTTCTTAAGGTCGTACAGCACGCGATCCATCTGATCGAAGTCACCCTCGGCATAATGGCTCTTCTGCCCAATCTGATACCCGTAGGCCTTGCCGATGGAGCCAGTCTCGTCGGCCCATTCATCCCAAATATGGCTGTTGAGGTCATGCACGTTATTGGACTTCTTTTGATAGATCCATAGGATCTCATCCATGGCAGATTTGAGGGCCGTACGACGCAGAGTAAGCGCCGGAAACTCCTCACGCAGGTCATAGCGTGCCGTGACACCAAAGTTTTTAATGGTATAGGCAGGGGTGCCATCCTCCCACACCGGGCGGACCTTTTGGCCCTCGGTCGTGGTGCCATGGTCCAAGATATCGCGGCACATGGTTACAAACTGTTGATCAGCTTTGCTCATTGACCCTCCTGTCAGTCGCCTACAAGCGAGATTCATTGTAGCCCAGGCGCACGCGGCCCCACAGCCCAAACATAAGCCCTCGTTTTCTGACATATGCCAGAAATCCCTTGCGTAAATCTGCACGTTCGTTATTCTATTGTTGACATATGTCAGATAAGGAGTGCGTATGGCCGGAAGACGCGAGAAACTGCGTCGCGTTGGGATCATCCCCGAATATCGCGGTTTTACCCCCGATGGCCTGGCGAGCGGAGACGCCATCGACATGACGATTGACGAACTCGAGGTACTGCGCCTGTGCGACCTGGAAGGCCTTAACCAAGAGGCAGTCGCACAGCAGATGGGCATTGCCCGCGCCACGGTGGCGGCAATCTGCAGCCGCGCGCATCGCAAGGTGGCAAACGCGCTGGTCAACGGACGGGCGATCGTCATCGAAGGCGGTAACATCGCATACTCCCCCATCACCACGACAACGGCCGCATGGCCAGCAAAGGAGGTCGGCACCATGAGGGTGGCAACCACGTATGACAACGGCAAGATCTTTATGCACTTTGGCCGCAGTGAGCAGTTCAAGATCTACGACATTCAGGATGGCAAGGTACTCAACGAGCAGGTCGTGGACACCGGCGGCACCGGCCACGGTGCCCTTGCGGGCCTGCTCGCCAACGGCGGCGTGGACACGCTCATCTGCGGCGGCATCGGCGGTGGCGCTATCAACGCGCTTGCCCAAGCCGGCATCACAGTATACGCAGGTGCCCAGGGCAGCTGCGACGCTTGCGTCGAGGCCCTCATTGCCGGCACGCTCGCGCAGACCGGCGAGGCCACCTGCGACTGCCATGGCCACGGCCACGACCACACTCACGAGCATGGCGATTCCTGCAGCTGCCACGGCCATCACGAGCACGAGGGCCACGAGGGCTGCGGCTGCCACTAACGGCACGGCACCGCGAGCTCGGGGCGCGATACTGAACGCAGCCCAACTATCAAAGCCAACAACAAAGGCCACCCGGTAGCTTCCGAGTGGCCTTTGCCATATCAAGCTGGAATTACAGCTCTATTTCTTATTACGCATCTGCGCTTCCATCTGGCGCAGCAGCTCCATATCGGACTTGGGACCGCCCGTACCCAGGCCGCCCATGCTGCCCAGACCCATAGCGTCCAGGCCAGGGATATTGGGCATGCGCATCTTCTTGCCCTTCTTGCCCTTTTTGCCCTTCTTGCCGCCGGCCTGCGCCTGATTGGCCATCGTGCGCATGCGTCCCATCATCTTGTTCATCTCGCCCCACTGCTTCATAAGGCTGTTGACCTCGGTGGGGGTCACGCCGGCGCCCTTGGCAATGCGGGCGCGACGCTGGCCGTTGATGATGGAGGGGCGCAGGCGTTCCTCCTTGGTCATCGACATAATGATGGCCTCGTTCTTGTCGAAGATGCCCTCGTCCAAGTTGCCGCCCATCTGGTTGAGCGCGCGCTGGCCACCGGGGAGCATGCCGAGAATGCCCTTCATGCCGCCCATCTTCTTAACGGCTTTCATCTGGTCGAGCATGTCGTTCATGGTAAAGCCCTCGCGCAGCATGCGCTCGGCGGCCTCGAGCTGCTCGGCATCGGCGGCCTCCTGGGCCTTCTCGATGATGCCGACGACGTCGCCCATGCCCAAGATTCGCTTGGCCATACGGTCGGGGTAGAACGGCTCCAGCGAATCGGGCTTCTCGCCCATGCTCACGAACTTGATGGGCTTGCCGGTCACCTGGCGCACGGAAAGCGCGCCGCCACCACGGGCATCGCCGTCGAGCTTGGAGATGATCACGCCGTCAAAGTCGGTGCGCTCGGCGAAGGTCGAGACGACGTTGACGATATCCTGGCCGGTCATGGCATCGACGACCATCAGCACCTGATCGGGCTTGACGGCCTTCTTGATGTCCACGGCTTCCTGCATCATCTGCTCGTCGATCTGCAAACGACCGGCGGTATCGACGATGACCACGTCACGCAGGTGGTCGACGGCCTCCTGAATAGCGCCCTTGGCGATGTCGACCGGGTGTGCACCGTCGCCGCGGAAGACCGGCACGCCGATCTCTCCGCCAAGCGTGGCTAGCTGGTCGGCTGCGGCGGGACGGTAGACGTCGCACGCGGCGAGCAGCGGCGAGCGGCCCTGCTTCTTGAGCAGGTAGGCCAGCTTTACGGCCGCCGTGGTCTTACCGGAGCCCTGCAGGCCCACGAGCATGATGACATTAGGAATGCGGTTACTAAAAACGAGCTTACTCTCGGTGGAGCCGAGCATCTCGGTAAGCTCGTCGAGCACGATCTTGACGACGTTTTGCGCCGGCGACAGCGACTCCATGACCTCGGCGGTCATGCAGCGCTCCTTGGTCTTGGCGACGAACTCCTTGACAACCTTAAAGTTGACGTCGGCCTCGAGCAACGCCATGCGAATGTCGCGCATGGCCGAGGTGATGTCGGCCTCGGTCAGCTTACCCTTGCCACGCAGGCGGTCAAATGTGTCATTGAGGCGATCGCTCAGAGAATCAAACACTAGTCACTCCTTAGTTGGACTCGCCCACCAGGGCGCGGCAGAAATCTTTGGCGTTAAACTCCTGCAGGTCATCGACCTGCTCGCCCACGCCGATGCGCAGGATCGGGAGCTTGAGCTTCTCGGCCACGGCCATGGCGATACCGCCCTTAGCCGTGCCGTCGAGCTTTGTCATGATAATACCGTCCAGACCCAGCGCCTCGTTAAACTCGAGCGCCTGGTTCAGACCGTTCTGGCCGGTGGCGGCATCGATCACAAGCACGACCGAGACCGGCATGGGACCGGCGGCCATATTGGCGGCGCGCTTACGCGTCACGTTGACCACCTTGGCGAGCTCGCGCATGAGCTCGGGGCTCGTATGCAGACGACCGGCGGTGTCGATAAGCACCAGGTCGCTGCCGCGCCTGTCGGCCTCGTCGAGCACGTCGTAACAAACGCTCGCCGGGTCAGAGCCGCGGTCGCGCTTGATGACGGGAACACCGGCGCGCTGGCCCCACACATCGAGCTGCTCGATGGCGGCGGCGCGGAAGGTATCGGCCGAACCGATCACGACATTCTTGCCGCGGGAAGCCATGGCGCTCGCAATCTTGCCGACCGTCGTGGTCTTGCCGGCACCGTTGATGCCCACAAACAGCACGCAGCTCGGCGTATCGGAGAACGGATCGCGCTCGATGGGCACAAAGTGCTGCTCAAGCTGCTCGGCCAGAGCGCGGCGAAGCTGCGGAGCGGTCTTGAGGTTCTTCTTGGCTGCGGCATCGCGCAGGTCATCGGAGACCTGAATGGCGACCTCGGCACCCATGTCACCCATAACGAGGGTGTCCTCAAGGTCCTCCCAAAAGTCCTCGTCGACCTCGCCGCCAAAGTAGAAGACCTCGTTGAGGGCCTCGCGGCTGCGCTCAAGTCCGCGCGAGAGAGCGTCAAAGAATCCCATTATGCATTCACGACCTTTCCGGTTTCGCGATCGAGTTTTTGCGAGACGACGCGACTGACGCCGTCGGCTTGCATCGAGACACCGTAGAGAACGTCAGCATCCTCCATAGTACGGCGCTGATGCGAGATTACCAAGAGCTGCGTATCGGAACGCAGCACATCGAGGGCGCCGATGAGCTTGGACAGGTTGGCGTCGTCGAGCGCGGCCTCGACCTCGTCCAGCACATAGAACGGCACCGTGCGCGTGCGATACACGGCAAAGAGCAGGGCGAGCGCCGTCAGGCTCTTCTCGCCACCCGACATGAGCATCATCTTGGTGATGCGCTTGCCGCGCGGCTGCGCCACGACCTCGATACCCGTCTCGGCCGGATGCTCGGGATCGGTCATCTCCAGATGAGCCTGGCCACCCGGGAACAGCATAGCGAAGATCTCGCGGAAGTTCGCGTCGACCTTCTCAAACGTCACCAGAAACGCCTTGCGCATCTTGCGATCAATGGCCACCGTGATCTTGGTGAGCGCCTTACGCGCGCTCTCCAGATCGGCCAGCTGCTCCTCGATGTAGTCAGCGCGGCGCTTGAGCTGCTCGTACTCCTCCATGGCAACTTGGTTCACGGGACCAAGGTTGTTGATCTGGCGCACAAGCTGGTTGAGCTCGCGCTCGGCGGCGTCGCGGTCCGTGGGCGCAGGAAGCATAAGCGCTTCCTCGAGTACCGTGTTGCCATCGGCGGTAATGGCCTTAATGGCGGCCTCTACCTGCACCTCGAGCTTGCCACGCGCGACCTTGAACTCATTTTGCGTCGTGGCGGCAACATCGACCCGCTCTTTGGCGCGGGCGACCTCGGTCTTGGCGTCCTCGATGGTCTTCTTGAGCGAGGCCGAGTCCGCCTCCTCGAGCGACGCCTGGTCGCGCAGGCGCGCAGCCCAATCCGACGCGCGCTCCAGCAGGGCCGAATAGCGCTCGTGCATGGGGTCGACACGCAGGCGCAGGAGCTCGAGCGAGCGCGAGGCCTGGCGCGTTCCGCGGATACGGCGGTCGATGCCCTCCAGGCGATGCTCCAGATCGGGCACGCGGCCCTTCAGCGAACGAAGGCGCTCGCTGGTCTGGGCCAGGCGAACCTTGGCGTCGGCGAGTTTGCCGGCTGCCTCGGAATCGTCGCGGCGCACGCGATCGAGCTCGTCGTTGGCCTCGGCAATCTGCAAGCCTAAGTCGCTCGCCTGCGCACGGGCCTCGTCACGCGAACGGGTAAGTTCGTCCACGCGCGGACGCGCGGCGCGAACGGCCTCAGCGGCCTGCTCGCGACGCTTGGAAATCCGCACCCGCTCGACCTCGGCATTGTTGGCGCTTTGCTCCAGGCGGCCGATCTCGGAGAGCAGCGAGCGGCGCTCGCCCTCAAGACGGGCGATCTCGCCAGCGGCATCGCCCTCGGCGGCACGGGCCTCCTCGACGGCGACGTTGGCCTCAACGACTTGGTCCGACACATGCTCAAACACGGCAGCCAGATCGGGCTCCAGGCCCTCCAGCTCGCGGATAAGACGTTTGCGCTCCAAAGCGCCCGAAGCCTCGCCGGCATCGAGCCCCACACGCACCAGGCCACCACAGCTCACGCGGGCGCCATCGGGCGTCACGTAGGTCACACCGTCAACGACGGGCGCGGCCAGTGCGGCAGCCAAATCATCGACCACGTAATAGCCGCCGAGCAGTGCCTCGACAACCGGGCCATAACCGGAGCGCACGGACAGACGATCGACCAGACGCGTACCGGCAGCGCCCTCGGCGGCAGCAGAGCCACTCACGCCGCGCGCCATCAGCAGCGCCTCGCCCGAAGCCTTCTTTTGGTCCAAAGCCGCACGACCGGCGCGCTCAAGCGTAGCGGCATCATCAAACAAAAGAGCATCGATATCGCCGGCAAGTAGTTGCTCAACCAGGCCCTCAAGCTCACGAGGGGCGTCGAGCACGTCGCCCAGACGGCCTGAGACATCGTCGCCCAGCGCGCCCACCAGACGGCTCACCAGCGGCGAGCTGTCTGCCATGCGGGCATCGAGCTTCTTTTGGCTGGCAAGCTCCGAGCGTACCTCGGACAGCTTGTTGCGCGCCTCGCCCTCGCGGGCACGCAGGTCCTTGAGGGCAGCGCGTGCCGTCTCGGTGGCCTCGCGCGCATCGCTCTGGGCCTGACGAGCCGCCTCAAGGGCGCTCTCAAGCTCCTCGGCACGGTCGCGGCGGCTCTCAAGCGATGCCGTGACCTCCTCGAGCTGTTCATCAATCTGCTCCAGGCGCGAGGCATACATGTTGTCCTCGACCTCGGCATTGGAAAGCGAATCCTTCACCTTGGCGAGCTCGAGCGCGGCGTTATCGGCCACACGCTGCACATCGCGCTGCTCGCGCATGAACTGCGAAATCTGCGCATCAAGCGCCACGCGGCGCTCGTGAAGCTCGGCGGCGGCAGGACCAGCGGCGTCGACGTCCTCCTGGGCCTGCATATGCGCGCCGGTCACTTCCTCAAGCTGGGCACGCGCATCCTCGAGCTCCTCGACTACGCGACGGCGCTGATGCTCGGAGCTCGAGATCTGGCCGCGCATGTCGGACAGGCGCGACACCATGTTGTGGCCCTTTTCCTCGAGCAGGCGCATGTCGGAATTAATGCGGCCGACCACATCTTGCATGTGCCGGCGCTGCTCGCCCAAGTCGCCCACAAACAGGCCCTTTTCTTCGAGCATGACCTGGAGCTTCTCGAGCTCGCGCTCTTTCTCACCCAGACGGTACTGCGCAAGCTCCAGCTCGGCGGCGCCCTCCTTAGAGCGGCTCTCCAGATCGTTCCACTGCGATTGCAGCGAACGCAGCTCGTCGACGGCCAGCATCTGCGTAAGCTCGTTCGCGCGCGAGGACAGCTCTTTGTACTTGCGCGCGCGATCGACCTGACGCTCCAGCGGCCGCAGCTGACGGGCGATCTCTTTATTGATGTCGCGGGCACGGGTTAGGTGCTCGTCCATCGACTTGATCTTTTTGAGCGCACGCTCCTTGCGGCGCTTGTGCTTGGAGATGCCGGCGGCCTCCTCAATGAGGGCGCGGCGCTCCTCGGGGCGGCTCTGCAAAATGGCATCGAGCTTGCCCTGGCTGATGATGGAATGCGTATCCTTGCCCAGGCCAGAATCGTGCAGGATGTCCTGGATGTCCATCAGGCGGCACGGGCTCGAGTTGATGAGGTACTCACTTTCGCCCGAGCGGTACATGCGGCGGGTGATAGCCACCTCGTCAAAGTCGACAGGCAGCATATGGTCCGAGTTATCGAGCACCAGCGTGACCTCGGCGACACCCACCGGCTTACGCGCCGACGAGCCCGAGAAGATGACGTCCTCCATGGCCTGGCCGCGCAGCTGCTTGGCGCTCTGCTCACCCAGAACCCACAGAATCGAGTCGGAGATGTTCGATTTTCCCGAGCCGTTGGGACCGACGATGACGGTTAGGCCCGGCTCAAACGTCATGTGGGCGCGGTCGGCAAACGACTTGAACCCTTTGAGCGTGAGGGACTTGAGATACACGGTTCCTCGCTTAAACAGGCTTCTTGTTGAGAATCACGCCGTTGGTGGTGTAACCCATGCGGTCGAGCGCCTCGAGCGCAGCGGCTCCCTCGGCCTCCTTCTTGGAGGAACCGGTGCCGCGGCCCTGGCGAATACCGTCGATGAGGACCACGGCGGTAAAGGTCGGTGCGTGCGCCGGGCCCTCAGAGCCAACGAGCTTGTACGCCGGAGGCTCGTGGCCGTCGGCCTGCACGCACTCCTGCAAGAACGACTTGGGGTTCGCGGGGTGCTCGGCACGCTCGGAGGCCAGGTGCGGCTTAAGCGTACGGTGAATGAACTCCGCCGCCGCATCCCAGCCAGCATCCAGATACAGCGCGCCCACGAGCGACTCGTAGACGTTCTCGAGCGCCGAGTGCAGGCCGCGCGCGCCGGTACCGGTCTCGGAGGCACCAAAGATGATGATGTCGTCGATACCCAGCTCGTGCGACACCTCGGACAGCGTAGCGCCCGAGACAAGCGACACCTTCAGGCGCGTGAGCTTGCCCTCGTCAAACTCCGGATAGGACTCAAACAGGGAGCGTGCGACCACAGCGCCCAAAATGGAATCGCCCAAGAATTCAAGGCGCTCATAGCTGGCAGAAACCGGCTGGCCCTCGACTGCCGAGGGATGCGTAAGCGCCGCGCGCAGCAGCACCTTATTATTGAACTCGTGGCCCAGGATTTCCTGGGCACGCGTAAGTCGTTCAGACAAAGCCAAGACCTAGGCCTCCCTGGCGTTTTCGATCGCGTCGACGGCGTCGGCGACAGAGTTGAGCGAGAGCAGAGTCTCGTCATCGATCTCGAGGTTGAACTCGTCCTCGACAGCCGTAACCAGCTGCAGGCGCTCGAGCGAGTTGGCATCGAGATCGTCAAAGGTGGTCTCATCGCTAATTTCGGCAACATCGACGCCCAGAACGTCAGCAGCGACCTCGGCGATCTTGTCGAAGATTTCGGAGCGGTCCATAGCGCTTCCTCTCATAGTGAATGAATACCAAAAGAATGGTACCGCCCGGGCGGTACCAAGACACGGTTCTGATTCTACCCCACGAAGCAGGCCGCGAGGCACATAACAGCGCTCTAACTCGCTCTTACAAAACGATGCCGTCCATGGAGTTGGCGACGTTCTCGACCAGCCCCGCGCGCACGGCTTCGGCCGCCGCGAGCGTACCGTTTTTAACAGCCTCGACCGAGGTGGCGCCATGGCCGATTAGGACCACGCCACGCAGGCCCAAAAGAATCGCACCGCCCTTGGCATCACCAGAGAGCTTGGCCTTAATCTCGCGCATCTGCTTTTTGATGAGCAGCGCGGCGATCTTGGTGCCGAGCGAGGCCATAAAGGCACCCTTGAGTTCCTGCAGCAAAAACTTGGCAGCGCCCTCGGTGGCCTTGAGCGCAATATTGCCCGACATGCCATCGGCAACGACGACATCGAAATTGCCCGAGGTGAGGTCGGTGCCTTCGCAGTTGCCCACAAAGCCGGGAACGGCGGCTTTCATGGCCGGGAAGCAGGCCTTGGTAAAGTTGGAACCCTTCTCGTCCTCGGTGCCATTGGCAAGCAGGCCCACGCGGGGATGCTCGATGCCCAGGACGACGCGGGCATAGGCGCTACCCATCTGGGCAAAACGCACCATGTCATCGACCTCGACATCGGGGTTGGCGCCCATATCGCACAGCACCGTCAGACCGCCGGCGCGATTGGGCAGCGCATTGGTCAGACAGGGACGCACCGGCTGCTTCTTGCCTTCGGCCATATATCTAAACGGCGTCACATAGGCGGTGGCGGCAGCGGTCATGGCACCGGTCGAGCCGGCGGAGAAGAACGCGTCCGCGTTGCCCTTTTTGATGGCGCGGCAGGCAAGCACGATCGACGATTTACGCTTGGTCATCACGGCGCGAATGGGATCGTCATCCATGGCGATAACGTCGGGTGCCTCAAGAGCCTCAACACGTGCATGGGAAGCAGCAAAGGGATTGACGATTTCAGCGGGGCCAGCTGCCAAGACCTCGATATCGGGATCGGCGGCAAGCGCAGCCTCGATACCATCGAGAACAACCTGAGGTTTCTCGTCTCCGCCCACAATGTCTACACAAACGCGAACGTTACTCATATACATGCTCCTTATACAAAAATGGCCGACTCATTGAGCCGGCCATTGTGGTTCCATTTGGAACGGCATCGCATCCAGAGTATACCGTTACTCGGTAACGATAACCTCGCGGTCCTTGTAGAAACCGCAGCTGGGGCACACGTGATGCGGAAGCTTGACAGCGCCGCAACGGGGGCACGTGGACTGAGCCGCAGCCGAGATCTTCATGTTGGCGGAACGACGGGTGTGAGTGCGGATACGACCCTGCTTTTGTTTAGGTACGGGCATAGTGACCTTCCTTATGAACTATCCAGTGTGGCGATTACGCGCAAGTAGCGATACTACCACAGTTTTACTCATCGAGCTTGAGATTCTTCAATGCTGCAAATGGATTTTCCGTGGCAGCGGCCCATTCTGCCTCTGCCTGGGTGGCGCAATCGCATTGCTCGACGTTGAGATTGCAACCGCAAGTGGGGCACAGGCCGCGGCAATCGGGCTTGCACAGAACGACAAACGGCGTGTCCATGACGACCGCGTCGTTGATGGGCTCACCCAGATCGACGATGCGGTCCTCACCCAGGAGCTCGTAGCCGTCCTCGTAGGCCTCGGGATCCTCGGGCTCCTCAAAGAGGTAGAACTCCTCGATCTCGCCGGCGATATCAAACGAGGCAGGCTCCAGGCAACGGTCGCACTCGCCGGTGGCGTGCGCGCGGACCATGCCCGTGAGCAAGACACCGGTACCGGCATTGGTAAAGACAACGTCGTAGTCGATGCCGTCCTGTAGCTGGTACTCCTTCTCGCCCACCGTGTAGGTGGCAACATCGACCTTGCCGGTCAGCGGATACGAATCACCAGGAAACTCGAGCTGTTCGGAAAGATCGACGGTAACGCTCGGGAACTCAGCCATTACCACTGACCATTCTGTTGGGCGGCACCCTCGTTGAGCTGCTGACGGCAACGGGTAACGGTGCCGGTCAGGCTCTTGAGGTTCTCCTCCAGGTGCGTAAAGACCTGCTCTGCGTAGTCCTCGGCAGCATAACGCGTCTCGCGCTCGTACTGCTGGGCACGATCGCGGATGTCGTCGGCCTGCTGCTGTGCCAAGCGGACGATCTCCTGCTCACCGGCAATGGTGAGGGCCTGCTGCTGAGCGTCGGCGATGATGGAATCGGCCTGGGCGGCGGCGGAAGCCATAAGCTCCTCGCGCTCCTTAAGGATACGGCGGGACTTCTGCCACTCCTCGGGATAGCTCATGCGGATCTCGTCGAGGATGTTGAAGAACACGTCGGCGTCGATGACCTTGAACTGAGCGTTCTTGCCGAAAGGCGGCTTGGCTTCCTCGATCAGCCCTTCGAGCTCATCGACCAAGCTGACGATCCTATCGCCAGGAAAATTCTCGCCCGGCATCCGGTCTCCTTTCATAGGTAACATATCATCGTGCTAGTTTACCACATGCCACCAGGCAATAAGAAACGTCACGAAAAGCGATGTTTGAGCGCTTTGACCACATTGGGCGGAACAAAATTGGAAACGTCGCTACCGAGCGAAGCAATCTGGCGCACCACCGAACTCGAGATGTAGCCGTACTGCGGAGCACTCATGACAAAGATGGACTCCAGCTCGTTATCCAAGCGATAGTTGAGGTCGGCCTGCTGCAGCTCATACTCAAAGTCGGTCATGGCGCGCAGGCCCTTGACCACGGCCCCCGCCCCCTGCTCACGAGCGAAGTCGACCAAGAGGCCGGTAAAGGGCAGGACCTCGACGCCGTCGATATCGCCGAGCGCCTCGCGGGCCAGCGCCACGCGCTCATCGAGCATAAACGTGGTGCCCACGCCGTTTTTGCCCTGCGACTCGGCAACAGCGACGATCACGCTGGGAAAGATGCGACGGGCGCGGCGGATCACATCGATATGGCCAAACGTGATGGGATCGAAGGTGCCCGGGACGATCACGCGGTTGATGGTGTCATTCATGAGCATCCTCCTGAAAAGTCGTGCCGTCGCTGCCATCGGCATCGGCGACGGTATCGTCATCCTCGCCCTCGCCGACCCAACGAAGCAGGTCGACCGAGGTAATGCCGTAGCGCTTCTCGCGCACGATCTCAAAGCCTGCCGGATGCGCGCCCGCATCGGCGGCGGCATGCTCAAACAGGGCATAAGCGCCAGGTGCAAGCAGACCCTGCTGAGCCAGGTTCTGCAGCAGTATCTCGACCGGCTCGGCACCAAAAGCATAGGGCGGGTCGAGCAGGACCAGATCAAAGGGGCCGCCCGGCACACGACCGCGCGAGGCGCTCGCCAGCATGTCGCCCGTTACCACGCGCCAACGCGCACGGTCATGGCAGAGCGACTCGATATTCTTGGTAATGAGCCGCGCGGCATTCCGATCGATCTCGAACGTCGTGAGTGAGCGGGCACCACGTGAGAGCATCTCTAACCCTAAGGCACCGGAGCCGCCAAAGGCGTCCAGCACGCGGACCTCGTCCAGATCGAAGTCGAATGCCGACATGACCATAGATGCGCATGCCTCGCGCACGCGATCGGTCGTGGGGCGGGTGACATCGCGACCACGGGGCTCCTCGATCTTACGACCGCGCCATTCGCCGCCGATGATTCTCATCCTCCGCTGACCTCCTTAAAAATGTGTCGATATCGCATGGCGACCGCATCGCGCAGGGGGCGCGTCGCCACGGAGTCAAGGTTGCAAGCATACCGCAAGAGCTCGACCGCGTCCAAATGGGCCCACTCGATCAGCTCCTCGTCGGCATCCAGGTCGACAAAGCGCAGAGTCACACCGCCATGCTGGCGGTACCCCAGGATTTCGCCCTCGTGGCGCAGACGAAGGTCCATCTGGGCGAGCGTAAAGCCGTCCGAGGTCTTTTCGAGCGACTGGAGACGCTCTTGCGCCGCCGAAGCGCCGCCGTTGCCCTTGGAGTGCGTCATGACCAGGCAGGTGCCCGACACGCTGCCGCGGCCCACGCGGCCGCGCAGCTGGTGCAGGGCCGCCAAGCCAAAGCGCTCACCGTTCTCGATGACCATGACGGTGGCGTTGGGCACGTCGACGCCCACCTCGACCACCGTAGTCGAGACGAGCACGTCGATCTCGCCGCGCTTGAAGGCATCGATAACCTGGTCCTTCTCCCCCGCTGGCATACGGCCGTGAAGGCGCTCGATGGCAAGACCCGGCAACGCCAGACGCAGGCGATCGAGCTCGGTCGCCGTATCGTGCAGCGGCACGGGGACCGTCACGCGGCCCTCGTCGTCGCGGGCGATACCGGGCACGTCCTCCAGATCATCGACCGAGTCACTCGGCTCCACGAGCGGGCAAATCACGTAGGCCTGCTGACCCTTTTCACGCGCCTCGCGGATGGCGCCATAGGCAAGGTCGCGGCTCGACTCGGTAAGCACGCGTGTCATCACGCCAGCGCCAGGGACGGGCCGATGGCGGATGATGCTCGTGTCCAGATCGCCGTAGACCGAAAGCGCCAGCGTACGCGGGATGGGCGTTGCCGTCATAACGAGCAGATCGGCACCGGGGCCCTTCGCGCGCAGGGCGTTGCGTTGGCCGACGCCAAACCGGTGCTGCTCATCGATGACCACGAGCGACAGGTGCTTGAACGCAACGTCATCCGAAAGCACCGCGTGGGTGCCAAAGAGCACGTCAAGCTCGCCCGATTCCAGCTGTGAATGGATGCGTTCGCGCTCTGCGGCCGGCGTGGCACCCGTCAGAAGCGCCCATGACATGCCGGTCTGCGAGAGCAGAGGGCCGGTCTTATCGGCATATTGGCGCGCCAGCACGCCCGTGGGCGCCATAACGCAGGCCTGCGTACCGCTATCGGCAGCCACAGCCAGCGCGCAGGCGGCAACGGCGGTCTTACCGGTACCGACATCGCCCAGCAGCAGGCGGTTCATCACGCGCCCGCCATCGCACATATCGCGCAGGATATCCTGGAACGCGGCCTGCTGCTCGTCGCTCAGCGAAAACGGCAGGGCCTGCTTGAGCGCGGCCAGGTGATCGCCCGCGGTGTGGGCATAGGGCACCACATCGACCAGGCCGCCGTCGTTGCGCAGGCGCAGCGCCAGCTGCAGGTAGAGGCACTCCTCGTAGGCAAGCCGTGCGCGCGCGATATCGCGCTCAGCCATGCTCGAGGGAAAGTGGATCGAGCGCAAAGCACGGGCATTGCTCATGAGCTTCCGCTTTGCGCGCAGCGGTGCCGGAATGGGATCAAAGGGATTGCCGACAACCTCGAGCGCGCCGCTTACAATGCGGCGCATCCACGCCTGGCTCACGCCATCGCTCACGTAATGGACCGGCAGGATCGTGCCCGCGGCACGCCCGTCCTCGAGCTTTTCAAAATGCGGCGAGGCCATCTGCTTAAAACCGTAGGCAAACTCGACCTTACCCATCACGGCCAGGCGGTCGCCCCGCTTAAGCTGCTGGGCAATCCAGGGCTGGCGGAAAAAGGCGACCTGCAGCACGCCCGTCTCGTCAACAAGCGAGACCTCGGTCACCTGCATGCGCGGGCGCGGCTGCTTTTGGACGATACGGTCAACCGTGGCGATGATGGTGCACACGGTACCGATGGCCGCCATCTCGATGGACCACGAGCGGGTAAAGTCGAGGTATCGATGGGGGATATGGAGAAGGAGGTCCCCCACCGTCCGAATTCCCAGACGGCGAAGGGCCTCCTCACGTTTACCCGAAACATATTTGAGTCGCGCGATATCCTCGTCGAGCGCATTGCTCTGGGCAAAGCGCTCCGAGACGCGCGGCACGGAGCACAGCTCGGACATGACCAGATGCCTACTCGATCGAGAAGATCACGGGGTAGAGCGGCTGCTCGCCACGATGAGCGTCGACCTCCAAATCGGGCTGAGCCTCCTCAATGGCGTCGACGATCTCCTGGAAGGCTTCATCAGACAGCTCCTCGCCGGCCAGAATCGTCAGCGCGTCACCCTCCTCTTCCTCCTGCATGCGGTTGATGCAATCGAGCGTGACCTGCTTCACATCGGAGCCGACCACGTCAATGGAACCGGCGATGATACCCATGACGTCACCGGAGTGAATCGGCGAGCCGTCGGAGGCGCTGGAATCGCGCACGGCACGGGTGACCTCGCCATCGCGGACCTCGCTGATGGCGTCGACCATGGCGGCAACGGCGTCCTCGAGCTCAGAATCGGGCAGGACCGCGAACAGCGCGGAGAAGGCCTGCGGGACGGTCTTAGTGGGAACGACGGCAACCTTCTTGTCGGTGCAGGCAGAAGCGGCAGCCTCGGCGGCCATGCGGATGTTACCGTTATTGGGCAGGATGATGACCGAGGTCGCGTTGACCTGGTCAACGGCGCCCAGCAGATCTGCAGTCGAGGGGTTCATGGTCTGACCACCCGACACGATCACGTCGACGCCGAGGGAATTGAGGATGTCGGCCTCGCCGGAACCGGCGGCAACGGCGACAAACCCCAGCGCCTTGGCGGGCTCGGCGGCCTTCTCCTGGTCCTCGTGGATCTTGGCGGTACGGTCGTGGGCCTCCATCTCCATGTTGTGGATAAAGACCTCGTAGATTTGGCCAAGCTGCAGCATGTGCTCGAGCACCAGGTTGGGGGTGTTGGAGTGCACGTGAATCTTGTAATCGGGGTAAGCACCCACGAGCAGCTCGCAGTCGCCCATGGAGCCCAGGAACTTAAGGCATTCGTCCTCATCAAACGGGGCATCGGCCTTAAAGAGGAACTCGTTGCAGTAACGGAACTCCGAGCCCTCCCAGTCGTCGTTGGCCTCAATCTCAACGCGGTCGAGGGCCGCGTCGCGGGCAGAGCCAGCGGAGTCAAACGTGGCGGAGAAATCCTCGACAACGGTGCTGCGACCAAGCGCGGCGGCAACAAAGTTCTCAAGGAAGATGGCAAATCCAAAGGCGCCGGAGTCGACCACGCCGTTCTCCTTCAGAACGGGCAGCAGGTCGGGCGTACGGGCGACGGACTGATAGGCCTCGACGACGATGGCGTCGAGCGCGTCCTCGGCCGAGAACTTCTTCTTTTCGCACTCGTCGGCCTTGGTCGAGACATCGCGCAGCACCGTGAGGATCGTACCCTCAATGGGCTTACGGACGGCCTGGAAGGCAACCTTGACGGCACGACGGAAGGCGAAGGCGATGTTGGCGGACGTAATGGGCTCGTCGGCGGAGACAAGGCCCTCGGCCACGCCGCGCAGGATCTGCGAGGTGATGACGCCGGAGTTGCCGCGGGCGCCCATCAGGGAGCCGTGGGTGATGGCGCCGGCGATGGCCTCCATGTCGGCGTCGGCAGGAAGGGCGGAGAGCTCCTTGGTCACCGAGGCGAGCGTGAGCGACATGTTAGTGCCGGTGTCACCGTCGGGCACGGGAAAGACGTTGAGCTTGTTGATCTCCTCGGCCTTGTCGGAAACGGCAGCCGCAGCGATCGGAAAACAGGTGCGAATGGTCTTTGCAATCATGGGTATTTGAATCTCCGTTTTCGGATGCTAGTTCAGACGGCTCTTGAGCGCGTCGATATGGATGCCGATCTTAAGGCTGGCGGGGTCGATCTGAGCGATCTCCTGCAGGGTGAAGGCAACGGAGCTCGAAAGATTGTGGCAGACGGACTTCATGTTGACGCCGTTCTCGAGCACGACGTGAAGATCGACCGTAAGGCCGTTCTCGTCG
The DNA here is from genome assembly GCF_003437565.1 of Collinsella sp. TF10-11AT. NCBI lineage: Bacteria > Bacillati > Actinomycetota > Coriobacteriia > Coriobacteriales > Coriobacteriaceae > Collinsella > Collinsella sp. TF10-11AT. The sequence goes on along the minus strand of NZ_QSQW01000004.1, from coordinate 707 downwards.
GCGGAGACAAGCACGCCCTTGCGGAGGCGCTGACCGGCAAGCAGGCGCACGCTCTCGGCGCCTTGGAGCTGCTCAGCCATACCGACGACGCCATAGCACGTCATCGCGGCATAACCGGCAATATCGGCAATAACGTCGTTCGAGACGCTCAGGCTGCCGTTAATGGTCTCAGACACAAGAATCTCCTTATCTGGTGCTCGCGGCACCATGTCGTGGGAGCAATCATTGCAATATTCTACAACGACCGCGCCATGTTGAGGTGGTGGGTCGCGGGATTACATCCTCGACACGAAATGTTGATATGGCAACGTTCGAGTCAAGTGGTCGCGGCATGAAAAAACCCGCCGCATAAGCGACGGGTTTTACAACCTGGCTCCCCGGGTAGGACTCGAACCTACAACAGCGCGGTTAACAGCCGCGTGCTCTACCATTGAGCTACCGAGGAATTAAAAAGCCCAGCGGAATGGGCTGAGAAATTCTGGCTCCCCGGGTAGGACTCGAACCTACAACAGCGCGGTTAACAGCCGCGTGCTCTACCATTGAGCTACCGAGGAATAGGTGCGTGCTCTCAAGCAACGAAGTTTATTATACGGACGAATCAGCTCAGGGCAAGAACTTTTTTAAGAATTTTTCTCCGCCTAGTCATTGGTGACGTTCTTAAACGACTAGTCATTCAAGAACGTCCATTACAGTCGAAATTGTCAGCC
>NZ_QSQW01000037.1:0-513 GCF_003437565.1 Collinsella sp. TF10-11AT | reverse complement strand
CCCCGCGCCCTGCAGGCCCGGTAGTACTCGCCGTAGCGCCCCGACGACCTCACCAGGCTGTTGCACGAGAAGATCAGCAGGGACTTGAGCCTCGCGTCGCCGCGCCTGGACGCCCTGACCGACCTCACCGACGTGCCGGAGCTCCTCACCCTCGGGGCTATGCCGCAGTACGAGGCCAGGTGGTCGTGGTCCGGGAACCTCGCGATGTCGACCGACACCGCGAGCTGCGCCGCGGTCCTCGGGCCGATGCCGGGCACGGTGAGCAGGCACGCGTAGGTCTCGTCGCCCTCGAGCAGCGCCGCCGTCTCGGCCTCGAGGGCCCCGGCCTCGTCGAGGGCCTCCGATATCCGGGCGGCCAGGAACCTGACCTGCCTGTTCTCGGCCTCGACGAGCGCTAACAGCGGGGGCGCGGTGGGGGCGGCCGCGGCCTCCCCGGCGGCCTCGGCCCGCGGGCCCCCGGCCCCGGAGCGGGCGATCCCCCACGCCCCGCCGAACCCGGCGAGCAGCTCCAGC
>NZ_QSQW01000036.1:330-606 GCF_003437565.1 Collinsella sp. TF10-11AT | reverse complement strand
GGATGGGTTCGCCCATTCGGAGACCCCCGGGTCGAAGGATGTGTGCTCCTCGCCGGGGATTATCGCAGCTTGCCGCGTCCTTCATCGGCTCCCTGTGCCAAGGCATCCGCCGTGCGCCCGTGGTATCTTGCGGGACCGCTCTCGGGCCCGCGGGATATCCACGTGTCGCTAATTAAGTTAAATTAATCGATATCATGAATAGCGCTCGTATGTCGCAATTCGGGTATCTCATACCGCGGCACAGTCTTGACTGTGCTCGCGATCAGATGCTCCTCA
>NZ_QSQW01000036.1:0-320 GCF_003437565.1 Collinsella sp. TF10-11AT | reverse complement strand
ACTGTGCTCGCGATCAGATGCTCCTCACTCATTTATAAGTGAATTCTTCTTGTTTGGATCGGATGAATGATTGCTATCATTCTGTCTGATAAATCGCAGAAAAGAATCGAGTCTGGAAGAATGATCTTCCATCTCTCTCCTATCGCTATGCGGCTCTCAAGGTACGCGGGTGCGACCCCGGGGACCGGGTGCTGCGGGGACTTCCCCCGGGCGACATCCACCGGACGGGCTCCTGCCCTCTATTCGAGTTAAAGTGTTTTCTCTCTAAGAATGTATCTCCCTAGAAAGGAGGTGATCCAGCCGCACCTTCCGGTACGGCT
>NZ_QSQW01000035.1:0-742 GCF_003437565.1 Collinsella sp. TF10-11AT | reverse complement strand
CCGTGGGAGGCCAGGGCGCCGCTGACCGGTGGACGGCACCGAGCCGTACGCTTGAACTGAGAAGGGGGAGGCCTCGCGGCCTCCCCCTTTTTTTGCGTTATATAAACCGACATTTGCACTATGTGTTTTAGGGGTGTTCGGATTGGCTTTAGCCGAGGGCATCGTTCTCGTCCGCAGTGAGGTAGCCCCGATCTTTTTGCTTATGTCGCTTTCTGGTGGCGCTCAGTCGGTTCCAGGGTTCTGTCGCCACGTATATCCGGACGGGTCTTTTGCTCCTTATTCCCAGTAAATCAATTAAGGGGCTTTGTTTCAATCAAATACACCTCGCCAGCGGGGGCTCTATCTAATTAGTGATAGAGCCCCCGCTGGCGTTTTATAGATTTGTTAACGTTGGCCTTCAATTTATGACGGGCTTACTAGCGGAGACCGACGAGGGTATAAAGATGCTATATCTACAGTGGACAGCAAGATTCCCGAGGTCATACGGTCTGTCCGAGGTTTATGACCATATGTATGGCTCTGAGCAACTCGGAGCCCAGTTAATTTATTTGTGAACAAAATATGGAGTGCGCGATTCCCGCCCACGGCGCCCCTCCGGTCTGGCAATATATCTCCTTGCCGCGCGGCCCGGTGGAACCGGGAACCAGCGCAGGCGTGCACCTTGAGAACCGGATACTGCGAGGATGGACACTCACTTCAGTGTCGCATCCGGGCAGACATCGAACCATTTGAAATGGTCTAA
>NZ_QSQW01000034.1:0-759 GCF_003437565.1 Collinsella sp. TF10-11AT | reverse complement strand
TTTTCTTGCGTTCAAGACTTTAGTCTGCTGGCCGCGCAGCGGCCAGCTTTAAACCACCCGCTACGCGGGTGGAGACAAACGGCTTTACAAAGCCACCCCTCCGACCGATATTGACGATTGTTCAGGCCGTCAAGAATTCGAGTCGAAGGGGTGGTCGCCATGGCCCAGAAGGCCTACAGCCTTTCCCACACGAAGTGGATGTGCAAGTACCACATCGTGTTCACGCCGAAGTATAGGCGCAAAGTGATCTACAACCAAATCAGGAGCGACATAGGGGAGATCCTCAGGAAGCTGTGCGAGTACAAGGGGATCGAGATAATCGAGGGGCACCTGATGCCCGACCACGTGCACGTGCTGCTGGCGATCCCGCCGAAGTACAGCGTCGCGAGCGTCATGGGCTACCTGAAGGGGAAGAGCTCGCTGATGATATTCGACAGGCACGCCAGCCTCAAGTACAAGTTCGGCAACAGGAAGTTCTGGGCGGAGGGCTACTACGTGTCCACCGTCGGCCTGAACGAGGCGACGATCGCCAAGTACATCAGGGAGCAGGAGTCCCACGACATCGCACTGGACAAGCTGAGCGTGAAGGAGTACGAGGACCCCTTCAAGAGGGGGTGATGCCGCCGGTTCGACCGGCGCGCCACGGGTCAAGATGCACTAGGCCTGGACGAAGTCCGGGCCCGCGCCTTTAGACGCGAGCCCGGGGCCCGTGGGTTATACCCTAAGAGCAAACCACCCTTTTTAAGGGTGGTTCTGATT
>NZ_QSQW01000033.1:0-1029 GCF_003437565.1 Collinsella sp. TF10-11AT | reverse complement strand
GCCATGGGCTTCGCCATGCTCGGCCGCCTGGTGCTCACCAAGCAGCTCGTGCCCTTCTACTTCCTGGGCTTCCTGCTGTGCTCCTACGCCAACGTGCCCGTCCTGGGCGTCGCCCTGATCGCCATCATCATCGGCATCGACAAGTTCGACCTGCTCGGCCTGGGCGGAGCCCAGCCCCAGCTCTCCGCGGAAGGGGATGAGGACGATGACTTCTAGTCCCGAGAACAAGATCACGCGCTCCGACCTCGTCAAGAGCGCCGTCAACGTCGGCGCCCTGGGCATGGAGTTCTCCTGGACCTACTACAAGCAGATGAACATCGCCTTCTGCCTGATGGTCGCCAACATGCTCAAGAAGATCTACGCCGGCCGCCCCGACGACTACGCCGAGGCCCTGCACCGCCACTGCGCGTTCTTCAACATCACCGTCCAGTTCGCCCCGTTCGTCGGCGGCATCGCGATGGCCATGGAGGAGAAGGTCGCCCGCGGCGAGATCGAGCCCGAGAGCGTCAACGACGTCAAGGCCGCCCTCATGGGCCCGCTGTCCGGCATCGGCGACTCCATCTTCCTGTCGACGCTGCGCGTGGTCGCCGCCGCGGTGGGCATCAGCCTGTGCCAGGCCGGCAACCCCTTCGGCCCCATCGCCTTCCTGCTCATCTACAACGTCCCCGGCTTCGCGCTGCGCATCTGGGGCGCCGTCAAGGGCTACGAGCTGGGCGTGGGCTTCCTGGACGAGGCCCAGAGGACCGGCCTCATGCAGAAGATCATGACCTGCGTGGGCATCGTGGGCGTCATGGTCGTGGGCGCCATGTGCAAGGACATGTTCTGGGCCAGCATCCCGGTGGCCATCGGCTCGGGCGAGGACGCCCAGACCCTCCAGGACATCCTGGACGGCATCATGCCCGGCATGCTCGGCATGATAGCCTTCTGGCTGTACTACTGGCTGCTGTCCAAGAAGATCAACCCCATGGTGCTGATCGTGGCCACCATGGTCGTGGGCATCATCGGCGCGTTCTTCGGCGTGCTGGCGTA
>NZ_QSQW01000032.1:0-1267 GCF_003437565.1 Collinsella sp. TF10-11AT | reverse complement strand
GGCCCGAAAGAAAGGTAGGAGGCCATGACGAAAGGTCTGCACGTGCCTTCCGAGATCGGCAAGCTCAGGAAGGTCTGCCTGCACCGTCCCGGCGACGAGCTCCTCAACCTGCCGCCCGACGAGCTCGAGCGACTCCTGTTCGACGACGTCCCGTTCCTGGAGGTCGCGCAGCAGGAGCACGACACCTTCGCCCAGATCCTTAAGGACCAGGGCGTGGAGGTGCTCTACCTCGAGAACCTCGTCGCAGAGGTGTTCGACCAGGTCCCCGGCGCCCGCGCCGAGTTCACCGACCAGTACATCGCCGAGGCAGGCATCCGCGGCCAGCAGATGCCGCAGATCGTCCGCGAGAAGCTGGACTCCATCGAGGACAACCTCGAGTTCGTCAAGAAGACCATGGCCGGCATGACCAAGGCCGAGATCGACATGCCCCTCACGGCGTCCACGACCCTCGACTCCCTGGTCAACTCCGAGTCCGAGTCCGACCTGATCATCGACCCGATGCCCAACCTCTACTTCACCCGCGACCCGTTCGCGGTCGTCGGCGAGGGCGTCAACCTCAACCGCATGTACTCGGTCACCCGCAACCGCGAGACCCTGTACGGCAAGTACGTCTTCAAGTACCACCCCGACTACAAGGACGTCTCCCTGTACTTCCGCCGCGACTGCCAGTTCCACACCGAGGGCGGCGACGTGCTGAACATCAACGAGAAGACCCTCGCCGTCGGCATCTCCCAGCGCACCCAGGCGGCCGCCATCGACGTCATGGCCCAGAACATCTTCTGGAACTCCGACTCCAAGGTCGAGCGCATCCTGGCCTTCGACATCCCGGTCTCCCGCGCCTTCATGCACCTCGACACGGTCTTCACCCAGATCGACGTCGATAAGTTCACGATCCACCCCGCCATCATGGGCACCCTGCGCGTCTACGAGCTGACCGCCGGCAAGAACCCGGGCGACGTGAACATCCGCCTGATCGAGGACACCCTCGAGCACGTCCTGGAGGACGCCACCGGCGTCGACCAGGTCAAGCTGATCCCCTGCGGCGGCGGCGACCCGATCGCGGCCTCCCGCGAGCAGTGGAACGACGGCTCCAACACCCTGTGCGTCGAGCCCGGCAAGATCTGCGTCTACGCGCGCAACACCGTCACCAACGACGTGCTGTACAAGGAGGGCCTGGACCTTCTCGTCGTGCCCTCCGCCGAGCTCTCCCGCGGCCGCGGCGGCCCGCGCTGCATGAGCATGCCCTTCTGGCGCGAGGACCTCTAAG
>NZ_QSQW01000031.1:670-1427 GCF_003437565.1 Collinsella sp. TF10-11AT | reverse complement strand
GACAGACACTATGACCCAATCCAGGGGCACGGAAACGACAGGAGCCCCCGCTCGTGACCGCGGGTCGGGGCTGCGACAATGTTGTTGAAGTGCCAGAGGCGCAGCCGCGCCGCAACGAGGTTGGGAGGCTCCCGTGCCTAGATATTCTACCGCCTTCGGAATGGACGTACACCTCAGGTCCACCACCGTCTGCGCGCTCGACGCGGAGACGGGCGAGGCCGTGACGAGGAGGTTCCGCGGCAACCCCTGGGGCGAGGTCGCGGAGTGGATGTCGGGCTTCCCCGGCCCGTCGCTCGCCGCCTACGAGAGCGGCTACCTCGGCTTCGCCCCGCAAAGGGAGCTCTCCGGGCTCGGCGTCGACTGCGTCGTCGCGGCCGTCTCCAAGGTCCCGAGGTCGGCTGCCGACCTCTCGTCCAAGAACGACCGCAACGACGCGGCCAGGATGGCCAAGGCGATACTGTCGCACGACGTCACCCCGGTATGGGTGCCGTCCCCCGAGATCGAGGGGCTCAGGGACCTCGCCGCCGCCCACGACGCCGCGACCGCGAGGCTCGCGGCGGCGAAGCAGCGGCTCCTGGCGTTTCTAGCCCGCCGCGGCTATGTCTACGGCGGCACGACGCCGGCCGGCAACCCCCGGAAGTACTGGACGTACGGCTTCCTCAGGTGGCTCGACGGCATACACCCCGCCGACGACGGAGGCATCCGGGCGCTTGCGGCGCTGAGGAACGAGGTCGAGGCGGCCGACGAGACGAGGGGG
>NZ_QSQW01000031.1:0-660 GCF_003437565.1 Collinsella sp. TF10-11AT | reverse complement strand
CGGCCGACGAGACGAGGGGGGCCCTCCTCGCCGAATACAGGGCCGCCGTCGCGGCGGGCCCCCTCTCGGCCGAGGTCGAGGCGCTCCAGTCGATCAAGGGGTGCGGGTTCGCGCTCGCCGCCGCCTTCGCGTCCGAGGTCGGCGACTTCTCGAGGTTCCGCTCCGGCAGGCAGGTGACGTCCTACTTCGGCCTCGCCCCGAAGCAGAGGTCGAGCGCGGACTCCGTGCGCCTCGGCGGGATCAGCGGGGCCGGCAACGCGCTCGTCAGGAAGCTGGCTGTCGAGGGGTCCTGGTGCTACGCCCAGGCCGGCCACCAGCCGAAGCTGATGCCCAAGGGCTCCGGCGTGCCCCTCGAGATAAGGATGCACGGGAGGAAGGGGTCCGAGAGGCTCCTGCGCCGCCGCGAGGAGATGATCGCCCGCGGGATGCCGCAGGCGAAGGCGAACGCGGCCACCGCGGCCGAGCTCGTGAGGTGGCTGTGGGCCCTCGGCGCGATGTGCCGGGAGGGCGCGGAATAGACATAAGCCCCCGTCCCGGCGAGCCGGGCGGCCTTCGGGGACACCCCCGTTCTCGCTGTGCGCGCGGCGGCCGCCGCATGCGCGAAGACAGACTAGGGGAACCCCGCCGAAGGAGAGGATTGCGGGCCGCCGGAGCGGTATC
>NZ_QSQW01000030.1:0-1750 GCF_003437565.1 Collinsella sp. TF10-11AT | reverse complement strand
AGCTGCTTGGTGAGCACCAGGCGGCCGAGCATGGCGAAGCCCATGGCAGGCAGGATGTTGGCGGCAACGCCAAAGCCAGCAAGGACAAAGGGCGGGATGAAGTCGAGCAGGCCCTGGATGGCGTCAGCACCCAGATAGAACGACAGCGAGCACAGCAGGAACGCCATGATGATACCGGTCAAACCGATCAGGAAGTGCATCGCATAGACACCCTTAAGGTTGCCCTGGCCGGAGAAGACATCAGCGCGGTCAACCAGGATCGGCAGGGCGGCGTTGAGGATGTTCTTGATGGCAAGGCACAGCGTGGCGATGGGCATGGCAAGCGCAATGGCTGCCTCGGTGCTCTGGCCCAGCTGGATAGCGAAGGCGCAGGCGAGCACGCCGCCGATCGTCTCATCAGGCGGCACGTAGGCGCCGATGGAGATCGAGCCCATGAACAGCAGCTCCAGACTCGCACCGATCGCGAGGCCGGACTGCAGGTCCCCCAGCACCAGGCCCACGAGCGGGCACAGGACGATGGGGCGGAACGCGTAGAGCGTACCGAGCTGGCAGTCGAACTTACCAAATGCGGCGATAAGTCCGATGAGGATTGCTTGGGTAAGCATATATCCCCCTTTCCTAATAGGACACTACGAAGAGCTCAGGCTCTTCGAAATTGAACGCCTAGAGCACGCTGGCGCAGTCAACCTTGGGGTCATCGGCCAGGGGTCGAATCTCGACCTCAACGCCACGATCCAGCATCTCGCGCACATCGGCTTCCTCGGCCGCGGTCAGGAAGACCTGACGAGAGACCTGACGAGCATCGGGACGCTTCTCGTCCTTGGGCTTGGTGTTGCCCAGGTTGACCGACTTGATCTGCGGGCAGCCCTCAACAAGCTGCTTTGCCTCAGCAATAGTGGCGACACAGATGATCATCTTGTACTTGTCGGTCACGCCCGAGTTGATAGCTTCGATTGCATGCTCCATATCTTTGATGACGAGCTTGCAGCCGGCAGGCTTGCCCATCTTAAGCGTCGTCTTCCACACCGGGTCGTTAGCGACCTTATCGCCCACGCAGAAGATGCAGTTGGAGCCAAGGCCCTGAACCCAGGAAACTGCGACCTGGCCATGAAGCAGGCGATGGTCAACGCGAAGTAGCTGAATCATAATGTGACCCCCCAAAGGTCTTGTGCCGTCTTACGGCGTGTCAGTAGGTGCTGCGGATTAGAACTCTTCTTCCTCGTCGTCATCGACCAAAAGATCGTTGACAAACTTCACGCGCGTATCGTCCGCAGCGACGATGGCGCGAATCGTCTCCTCAACCGGCGCCGACTCGTCAGAGAACAGCAGCTGGATGAGGAGAGGAAGGTTCATGTTGGTAACGAGGTACGTGCGGGGACGCGTCTGGACGATCTTGGTGAACTCGTTGTTGACGCTGCCGCCAAAGAGGTCGGTGCAGACAACGACATCATCGTCAGCAGACATGCCTGCCAGCAGTTTTTGGGCCTCCTCGGCCACGTCCATGCGGCCATCGACGAACATCGAAAGATCGTGGACGTTGTCGCGAGCGCCCGAGAGCAGTTCGACGCTCTCCTTGATGCCGGTAGCGAAGTGCGCATGGCTGGCGATGATGTACTGTCTCATTCTGTGTTCCTCTCAATAGCCCGGCACGTTCCCGCACCCGTTTTCTTTAGTAGTCGAACTGGTGATAGTAGCGACGATACTTGAGGTTGTGCTTGGTGACCGTCTCGTAGTAGCGAGCCAGGCGGTC